>MUKC01000076.1 GCA_002049795.1 Desulfobacca sp. 4484_104
CTACCGGGGGGCAGCACCGCCACTTCCGGGGAACCACTAGTGAGGTCCAGGCACATGTCTCCTAAGAGGCCGATGTAACCGATGGTGGCCTTGGAGTCGGCGCGCAGCCGCTCGCGATATTCGGCCAGCACCTCAAACCCTACGATGATGTTCCCCTGGCGATCAAAGGAAACCTTTTTAACGCTGCCCACCGTCACTCCCGACAGGCGTACCTCAGCCCCTTCCTTTAAGCCTCCGATATTTTTGAACACTGTCCGATATTCCAGACGTTTTTCAAATAGGCGTTCTTGTTGGGCGATAATCAGCACCATGGTCATAAGCAGTAGCAGCGTGGCCACCACAAAGCCCCCGACTATGGTCTCATACTTTTTCTGGCTCATAAACCCTCTGATTCCGTCAGGGAAATTGGCGAAAGGAAACTTTTCACCTCGGGGTTGTCACTGTCCTCCAACTCCTGAGTTGAACCCAGAAAGACAATCCTCCCGTCATAAAGCAGGGCCAGACGGTCGCCGACAAACCGGGCGGTGCGCAGATCATGGGTGACCAGGATCGAGGTTACATCCAGG
This sequence comes from Desulfobacca sp. 4484_104, assembly GCA_002049795.1. Taxonomy (GTDB): domain Bacteria; phylum Desulfobacterota; class Desulfobaccia; order Desulfobaccales; family Desulfobaccaceae; genus Desulfobacca_B. Next base: position 567 of record MUKC01000076.1, read on the forward strand.
GATTTCTGTAAATCCTGAATTAAATGGGCGATGCCATCCGAAGTAATCGGGTCCAGCCCAGCGGTCGGTTCATCGTAGATAATGATATGAGGGTCTAAAGCCAGAGTCCGGGCCAGGGCCACGCGGCGCTGCATGCCGCCCGAAAGGGCCGATGGTTCCAGACTCTCTACATCTTTGAGTCCGACGAGGGCCAGTTTTTCCTTGACTATCTGTTTAATCTGGTCGTGGGTCAATCGGCGATGATGGACCAGTGGGAAGGCGACATTTTCGCCGACGGTCATAAAATCATAAAGGGCTGAGCCTTGGAATAAATAGCCCATCTGCAGCCGCAGCCGATCCCAATCGGTCTCGGTCCGCAATCCGGTAAGTTCTACTCCGGCCAGGGTAATGCTCCCGGCATCCGGGGTTTCCAGGCCGACCAGCATACTGGTCAGTACCGACTTTCCAGCCCCACTGCGCCCTAGGATCACCAGGGTTTCGCCACAACGGACCTCCAGATTGACCCCCCGAAGGACGGATTGGTGGTTGTAAGACTTGTAAATGTCCTGAAAGCAGATCAATGGCTCGCCTTTGGGGGGCAGGATTAGGGTCGGAGCTGGTTGAGAAGTCACCGTCTCTCCCAGGTTTTTAGGGCCAAATTAGCAAAGAAATACGGGTTAAAAAGACATCGGAGACCAATACCAAAAGTGACCCGGTAACCACCGCCGCCTTGGTAGATTGACCGACCCCGAAGGTGCCATGGGTGGTATGATAGCCATGAAAACAACCGACCGTGCCGATAATCGCCCCAAAAACTACGGTCTTTAGCACTCCCGGCACTACATCTTTTAGAGTAATATATTTTAGGGTAAGTTGATAATAATATTTTGAGGTCAATCCGACCTGGGTAACGCCGATCACCCAACCGCCCAGAATACCCAGAATATCCGCGACGCCGGTCAGCAAGGGGAGAACCAACATACAGGCCAGTAAACGGGTGCCTACCAGATACTTCATCGGGTTGACCGCCGAAACCCGCATAGCATCAATCTGCCTGGTGACGCGCATCGACCCCAGTTCAGCGCTTATGCCCGACCCGGCCCGACCGACCACCATGAGGGCGGTAAGTACCGGGCCCAGTTCCCGAACCATCGACATCCCGACGATGGTGGCGATATAATTGGCGGCTCCGAACCAGGAAAGCACCCCCACCGTCTGCATAGCCAACACCAACCCGACCGAAAAGGCCGCCACCGCCACCAGCGGCAAGGATTTTACCCCCAGGTGAAACATCTGGGCGATGACTTCCCGAAAGAACCACGGGGGACGGAACAAGGCCGTAAAGGCTGCCACAAAAAACAGGGTTAGCTGGCCCATATAGTCCACAAAGCGGACCACGTGATGGCCGGCGAGTTGGAGAACACGATCTTGCAAACTCAATCCTAACTAACAGAAAAAATATCTATTTTACCTATAACTATATAAGAATCGGGGTTCTGTCAAGTCAAACCGGCTCCCAGGCGCGGGCTAACAGAGCCGCTTTGCAGGCAAATTCCCTGGCTGATCAAGTGTTACTGAAGGTGATGCTGGGATAATAATTCGCCTGGCGGGGTGGGACCATGCTGGCGCAGGAATAAGGCACATCCAGAATCACTATAAACCTGATGCCATTCTTGGTGATTTTTAAGGAGCTCATATATCTTGGTTGGGACCCGGATGAGGATCATATCGGGCGGGTAATGGGATAGGAATTGCTGCCAATTGGGACGGCCACGGAGGAAATCGAAATATTTCTGATTTACTGCTTCCGGATACACGGTTTCGTAGCGTCCGTCCAAGGCTACCCGGCATTGGGGGTAGAAGGTCCAGAATAGATACTCTCCCCATTCGAACCAGGTGAGAAGGTTTCCAGATAAACGGTGATTCTGGATGTAGTCGATCGCGCCGACCGGGTAATACATCTTGATTTTCCTGCCATCCGGTTGTTCGGCCTGAGCCGGGACGGTCAAACTTAAAGGCCGTTGGTTTAGGAAACGATAAGAATTTATGCCGATCAAGCATATAAATAATATAACCCACGTCTGCCAACCTAAACGCTGGTAAATAGCTTGCAACGCCGGGATGGATTTAAATCGTTCCAGTAAGGGGGTAAAGATTACCGGTAGATATGCTCCTAATACAATGAACAAGAGCACTAGATGACGGACGTGGTGTATTCCTAAATAAAACGTTACTAACGCTACCAAACTCGCGGTGGTTTCCCACCAGCGGGCCCATATCACCAATAAAACGCTGAAAATGACTATGACCAGGACATAAGCCAGTTCTCCTGAGCCCAGGGTACCTTGCTGGTAAGCTTTGAACAACCAGGCCCACTCGGTGATCTCGGGGCGGGGCATGGTGATGGCGTAAATGATATAATGCCAATATTGAAAACCGTAGGGGTTGACCAGCGTGGCCAGCGTTGCCAGCACCAGAGTCAAAAGATAAGGCCACCAGGGGCGGCGAGACCAGGCTTCTCCCAGGGCATAGAGGGCCAATAATCCCAGCCCCGCCACAAATCCCCCGTGCAGATTACACCAGGGAACCTGAATCAGGACCAGGGACCCTAACCAACGCCACCGCCGGGTGAGCCGGGCGGTTTCTAAAAGATAGATAGATAGAGCAAAAAAGAAGAAAGTAAAGATCTGGGCCCGAACCGGGCTGTAGCCCAAGGGTAAAAAGCCGCTAACCAGAAATAGCATGACGGCCGCGGCGGCGGGACTGGCGCCGCGGCGCACCGCGCTAAGATAGATCAGACCCGCAGTGGCCAGTCCCAAACCAAGCTTGAGAAGTTGCAAACCTGCGGCCCCCCAGGCTTGATAAAGGGGATAGAATATCACCCCGGTAAGCCATTCATGATAGACCCAGGTATCCAGGGTGGGGACATAGGAAAAGATATCTTGATAGGGGAATTTCCCGGTCTGCCAGAATAACCGTCCGAAACCCATATAGCCCCAGAGATCTGGATCAGCTGTGGTTTTTGAAAGTCCACAGAGTAAGAAAGTCAATAATAAGATACTGAGGAGGCAAGGTAGCCCGGCGTCTTTTTGATTAAGCCAGCCAGGGGTTAAACGGCTGCGGCCTTTGGACTGCTCCGGCTGGGGATTTAAGGCCAACTTCGACAGGTCCTTGTTGACTAGAGAAAAATCTCAGCGATTAGAACGTCTTTTTAGATTGGGGTTATTTCCGGGTGAAAGCTCACTCAGCGTTCCATGATGGCATTGGCAATAATGGCATTGGCTATCTTATGACTATCGACCTGATAAGAGTTTTCCTGTATCGCCTGGCTAATAGTTTGGACCTTTTCCGCTCGGATTTCCGGGGTCTGGGTAATGACTTCACTGGCCTTTTGTAACAGCTTTGACTCCCTGGACAACTCTATTCGATCCATTTCAGACAGGTTAGACCTCTGGGAAGTGCTGGTTTCGGGGTGGGATTCAATCTGGTTGGTCTTATCGGTTCGGAGAAGATCGATGCTGTTGCTTTGCACCTGTTCGATTTTCATGACCGCTGCTCCTGAATCAGCTGCTTATGGTATTCTGATCAATAATTTCGTAGGTAATTTGGTAAAGCCGTTCTTTCCACGAGTCTAGACGATTAGAAGACAATCGCTCTTCGCTGGCGGCGCCAGTTTTTTGGGGAGAGATGAGCTTAAACTGCCATTCACCCTCCGCATCCGGAACGATCTCTAAATTCTGGCCTACTTCCTGAATCAACTTGGCAAGCGCCGCTTTTCCCGTGTCATTAAATACGCCATCGACCGTGACTTTTTTCATTACTTCGCGCGTTACTCGCTCGATCACCTGGTGCCGCTTGAGCTCTGGGCAGGTTGGCTGCGTCCTCCCGGCTTGGTTAGCATCAGCATAGCGGTACTTCAGAGCTCGGCGCACTTGCCGGCCATAGGTCCGCAGCACATTCTGAATCTGATAGCTGGTTATGGTCATCTATGGCCCTTTACCTTTACTTATCGGTTCACTGTCGAAAATCTTGAAATTTTTCTCCTACTTTGCTCATCGTAAGGGTATTATGAGGCTCCCGGGGCCAGGCTCCATAGATAAAAAAACTCGGGTAGCGGGGCCGCGCCCTGGGCTTCGGGTTGCCCTGGCATGGAACCAAAACTTGGGGGGCCGCCCGGCATTAAGGAATATATATTATTTACATAAGTTTCAGGGCGATGATACCTCACCACCGTGGCTTCTTTCAAGCCGGCCTGGTCTTTGGCCAGCTCCAGGGCCTCATCTAGATAGCCGATAGAGTCGAGCAGTCGGTGCGCCAAGGCCTGGGAGGCGGTGAAAATGCGGCCATCGGCACACTTTAACACCTGGGCCCGACTGAGTTGCCGGTTTTCGGCGACGACGTCCACAAAACGATGATAAAAATCATCGATGATGCCTTGCATGAGAAGGGCTTCCTCGGGGCTGGCGGGCCGGAAAGGCGACCACAGATCCTTTAAACGCCCGGCCTTGACCACTTCGGTGTCCACCCCGATTTTGTCCATCAGCTCCTTGACATTAAACTTCAAGGCCACCACGCCGATGGAGCCAATGATACTGGTGGGCTGGGCGATAATCGTGTCGGCGGCTTGAGCCACATAGTAGCCACCGGAGGCTGCCAGCCCCATGACCCAAGCGATTATTCGGACCTGACGGTCTTTCTTGAATCGGACCAATTCATGATAGATCAGGTCCGCGGCATTGACTGTCCCACCTGGACTGTGCACCCGCAGCACCACAGCCTTGACCCGTTTATCCTCCGAGGCTTTTTTGAGCTCCTCCTTGATCCGGCTGGGCAGACTGACCGGTCCCCCCAGACCCAACCAACGGGTAGGGGATTGCTCCAGAAGCATCCCGGATATATCCAGCAAAAGAATCTTATCACGGCCCTGACCGGAGATCACCTTTTCTTCTAAGGGCGCCGCCTCCTCCCAGAGAGAAACCTTGACAGTCACGCAGCCTATAGCTGATGCCCCGACCACTAGCATAATTATTATAAATTTAGCCAAGCCCCTTGGCAAGCCAGACATATCCCCCTCAGGTTGCTATTCTTCATAACCTTTATAATCTTAATTGTGCCAGAATGAAAAGCAAATTTGTCACTATACGATTAACTTTTTTGGGATCCTGAAGCGGTTTATGTTAATATAGTCAAAACAGGGCAGGGGGTAAGATGCGATGCCAGGTTCTCCAGGCTCTAACCAATCAATAAGCGCAAGGCTGTCAGAGTTGGCCCAGCATCTGTTGCCGGCCTCGCATGTGGCAGTTCTGACCGGGGCCGGAATTTCCCAGGAAAGCGGCATACCTACTTTTCGCGGGCCTGAAGGTCTGTGGCGGCAGTATCGGCCGGAAGAGTTGGCGACGCCGGCGGCGTTCCGCCAAAATCCCCGGTTGGTATGGGAATGGTATGATTGGCGTCGCTGTCTGATCGCCGATAAATCTCCCAACCCGGCGCATTACGCCCTGGTCGCCCTGGAAGCCCGCATCCCCGAATTTACCTTAATCACCCAAAATGTCGATGGCCTGCATAAATTGGCGGGCTCCACGCGGCTGTCAGAGATTCATGGGAATATCTGGCAGGTGCGCTGCCTGGACTGTGGTCGCGTTGGTGAGGATCGGCGGGTGCCGTTGCCGCTCTTGCCTTACTGCCCGGAATGCGGCGGCCTGTTACGGCCCAACGTGGTGTGGTTCGGGGAGCCGCTTGACGTCGATATCCTCAACCAGGCCCAATTAGCCTTGCAGCAGGCCCAGGTGATGCTGGTGGTGGGCACTTCCGCCCTGGTTCAGCCCGCGGCTTCCTTTGCCTATTGGGCTCAAAAGGCCGGGGCGCTGATTGCCGAATTCAACCTGGAACCGACTCCCTTGACCGGTCAGGTTGACTTTAGCTTTTTGGGAATGGCCGGAGAACTTTTACCGCAATTAGTTACAGCAACTTTTGGTGCGTAGGACGCGCCCTATTCATTATTTTCAGGTGCGTGCGACGCAACCTATCACAGGCGTTTTCAGGGTAGCAGAAGAAAGGCCTCACCTTAACTACCAACTAAAACCTCTAGCCCACGTAACCGGAGATCAGCACGTCAGGGCCGACGCGGCGAATAGTCAGATTTTTGGCAGGCCAGGCATCGGCGATGCGAGCTACCCCCTGACCGGCCAGAACGCTGAAGGCACCGCGACCGCCGATAAATTTAGGGGCATAAAAGAAGTGGAATTTATCTACCAGGCCCTGATCAAAAAAGGCCCCATGGATCTCGGCGCCGCCCTCCACCAGTAAGCTCTGAACCTGGCGTTGGCCCAAAAGTTTTAACAAGGCCGGCAGATTTACCTGCGGGCCGTCGCCGGGCACTACCAGGACTTCGGCGCCGGTTTGCTGGACGGCCACGATTTTTTCGGAGGCGGCCGCTTGAGTACAAGCTACCCAGGTCGGTGCCAGGGATTTGATCGTTAGGACGCGAGCGGTCAGCGGGATGCGTAAATTGCTATCCAGGATGACCCGGATCGAGTCGCGGCCCCGACGGCGCGGCAGTCTGGTGGTGAGTTGCGGGTCATCGGTCAGCACCGTGGCGATCCCTACCAGAATAGCATCCACCTGGTGTCGGAAACGGTGGACCAAAGCCCGGGCCTTGGGTCCGGTAATCCA
>MUKC01000077.1 GCA_002049795.1 Desulfobacca sp. 4484_104
TCCTCTAATGATAATCGGCTGGCCTGAATCTGTCCGGAGGGTTTTTTCACGCTTAGCCAACCTTCCAGACCTTGGGCCTGACGTCCCGTTGCCGCCGTGAATTTAATGGTCACCTGACCATCCGGACTTTGGGGCTGCACCTGGGGGACAAACCAGGGCGCAATTATCGGCAAACTAAAATTTTGCTGCCGTTGCCAGGTCTTTCCTAAAGCCTGGATGCTGAGATGCCAAAGAGCAGCGCCTTCCAGGGGCGGCAGTCGCCCCACGCGTAAGCCCTGAGGCCAGGAACCGGGCAGACCGAGGCCGGTGGCCTCCAAGGGATAGACAAACTTCTGCTTGTGGTCCGAGCTTTCTAAGGTAGCGCTAAAAATAGTGGTCTCTAGCAATGGCTTGGTATGCATCAGGATCTGACGCTGCGCCAGGCCCGCAGCAATGATAATTTCCTCATCCTGCCCCGCGGCATACGGTAAAAAAGGACACTGTAACTGCACATCAGTGACCAGAATGACCCGATTGCCGCGGTTCTGGTGGCCCACTAGACGCCAGCGGCCCGGCTTGGGTTGGGGGATGGTTATCAGGTCAAAGTTATTGGTCGCAAACCACTTGATCGGTGGTCGAACATTCTTAAAGGAAATTTTTTTGCCTTGGGGGTCAATCAGTGCCACCGCGGTCCGGGGCCGGGCCCGGGAGATAATCAGGGTGGCCTCCTGAACACTGGCATCAATCATAAATTGATCGCCGATCACCGGCGCGGTTTGCGGGTGTTCCAATTCTTCGTAAATCGTGGCAAACGCCAGATACAAATCCGCGGCCTGTTGCACCAAAAGAAAACGTCCGCCGGTCTGGTCAGCCAACTGTTGGAGTAATTTCTGATCGCTCTGCTCGGTAAAGGCCACGGCATAGATGGGAATTTTACGCTCCTGATATTGCGGCAAGACTTCTTGTATCAGCCGCGCCGTAAAATCCGCTGACTGTCCTTTCTGGGGATTGATGTCCATCTGACCATCGGTCAATAAGATTAAGGCTCGCGAGGGAGTGCGGTCTTCGCCCGGAAAGGCCTTAAGACCCTCCTCCAGAGCGGCATACAGGTCGGTGTAAAGCCCGCGCGGGGCTAATTTTTTGAGCTCGGCTAAGGCCTGTTGATTATGTGCGGGGGTAAGCGGCGACACTGGCAACCTTAAGGCCGCGCCATCTTCGAAGGTCAATAATCCCAGGCGATCTTGGGGCTGGACCAGGGTGACCAGAAGACGCACGGCCTGGGGCAAGAGCTGATGCGGGTCGTTCTGTTTCATGCTGCCGGAAGTATCCAAAGCCACCACCAACTCTAAGGCCGGGCTCTGGATCGGCAGACCCCCTAAGGCCAGCATGCTCAAAAGCATTGCCAAGATCAGCCGCCGATATTTTCCGGTTTTAGTGCCATGCATCTTGGTTTTCTGTTTTCTGTTTTGTAAAAGTTCAACAAGGTTTCACATCTTACCCTCTCCAGCCGCTTGGCGGGAGAAAGGCACCGCCATGAGCTTAAATCGTTATAGCTCCGCAGTAAGGCCAAATTTAATAGAAATTATCCGATTTATTTGCTTTATTACACTGCTACACTAGTTCTTTCGGCAATGTCAACCATTATATTAAATTCACTTGCGCTGATTCTGATTTTTGGTTAGGATGCTGAGGGTCAAGAAGGAGAACTGTTTAATATGGGAATTTTATCCAAATCAGTAAGCTTTTGCCGCTATATTGTTCAGGGGGAGCTACCCGGTGATTTTCTGTCCTGGGTGGATGCTCGCTTGCAGAAGTATCTTTTTATGGATATCGACGACACCGCGCAGGAAAAATCGGTGGGTTGGGTGGCATTGGGTAATCTTTTGGAGACCGATTTTCAACAAGGGGTTGCTCATCAGGGCGAGTATCTCACCTTCTCGCTGCGCATAGATACCCGCAAAGTTCCGGCCGCACTGTTCCGCAAACATTATCTGTTGGCCGAAGCTGCGCAACTGCGGCAGAAAAACCGAGTTATGGGCCGGGCCCTGAAGGCGGCCCTCAAAGAGACCGTCATGCAAGAGTTGCTGCGCCGTCAGATGCCTCAACCCCAGCTCTACGACGTGGTCTGGCGTCCGACCCCCGGGCGTTTGTGGCGAGACCTTTGAATTGGATCTTTACCTGCTCTTTCCCTATACCCTGGCCCAGAGCCAACTGACGAGCGAATCGGCATTTGACGCCCTGGAACTGCTCAGCCCTTCGTTAGGGACGCCAATTCAGTCTGGAGGCCAGGATGATTAATTTAGATGTAATAGAACGGCTCTGGAACTATCGATTTCTGGGGCGCGAGTTCCTGACCTGGCTCTGGTTCAAGAGCGAGGATAATCCCGAGGGCACCATTACCCTGCCGGGACAGGAACCCTTGTCTCTGGAAGTGGGGGAGAAAATGCGTCTCGAAGTCGGGGAAGGTGAATATTTTCAGAGCCTGGCGGTTCAGGGCAGCCATTCTGACCACCAGGAGGCCCGACTGGGATTACGGCAAGGTAAGACTCCGGAAGAGTTACATCTGAAAATCAGCCGCGATAAACTGGAATGGCCCCTGACTCTAAAAGCTACCACCTTGGAGGTCAAGGGCCTGAAAACCAATGCCAGCCCGGCCCTGGCCGAAGCAGACGACGAAGCCCACTTTTTCGATCAGATGGCCCAGATTGAGGAAGTCACCGAGATCCTGGACCGGCTGTTTGCTGAATTTTTGCGCCTGCGCCTGGGACCCGAATGGCAGGCGCAGGAATTGCCGCGCCTCAAGGCCTGGCTGGCCGCCGAGGTTTAAGCGCCGATGCCGGAAGGCCCGGAGGTCGAAGTCATCCGCCGCGGCCTGGCTCAGCATCTCCCCGGGCGACGCATCGTTGACCTGACTCTGAGTAATAAGCGCGTGCGGCAACAGTCCCCTCGATCAGAATTGCAGCGCTGGGCGCGCGGCCACTGCATCGAGAGAATTTCCCGCCGGGGCAAGTACCTGTTATTCCATTTAGATCAGGGCGCCACGCTATTGATTCACTTGGGGATGAGCGGCCGGCTGCTGTTGTTTCAGACTACCGCCCCTCCACTCCGGCATGTGCACCTCATCCTCCATATGAACGACGGCTGGGAATTGGTCTTCCAGGATACCCGGCGTTTCGGCCAGTTTCTGATCTACCCTCCCGGAGTCAAGCCCCCGCCCCTGGCTGCGGTGGGGCTGGACCCTTTTTCCCGGCGTCTGACCCCCGATTGGCTGCTGGGCTTAGCTAAAGGACACCAGCGGCCTATCAAGAATTTTCTCTTAGATGGCCGGATTATTGCCGGTATCGGCAATATCTACGCCAGCGAAATTCTCTTCGCGGCCCGCATCCATCCTCAGACTCCAGTAGGGCAGCTCAGCCGGGAAGATTGGCAGCGCCTGATTAAGGCCACGCGGCGGATCTTACGCGCTGCCATCCGCTTAGGGGGCACCACCATCGCCGACTTTAAGAACGGCCAGGGAGAGATCGGCAACTTTCACCCGCAGCTCAAGGTTTACGGCCAGGCCGGGGAACCCTGTCCTCAATGTGGCACGCCGCTCGAACGCCTGGTCCAGGCCGGCCGCAGCAGCTTTTTCTGTCCTCGTTGTCAGCCCCCTCCATCTCAACCCCAGGGCTGAAAACATTGGTAGCCTAGTCTTTCAACCTGGGCCGGCGCTGATTTAACTTTAAAAATCACTGCACCCAAGGAGTCATTAAAAACCGTGAAGATTAACCTAGGGTGCGTCCTGCGCACCATTTTAAGCTAATCAACCAAAAAACCTTGATTTTTGCTTGAGAAGTAACGATAATTATAACGTTAATAAAAATATGGAGGATCAAGCCTCACTGATGAAAAAGGATATCCACCCCAAATACTATCAGACCACGGTGCGCTGTGCCTGTGGCCATGAATTCCCCACCGGTTCTACCCGAGAAAACATCCGCGTGGAAATTTGTTCCAAGTGCCACCCCTTCTTTACCGGCAAGCAGAAGCTGGTAGATTCTACCGGCCAGGTTGAGCGCTTCTTACGGCGCTACTCCAAGGCCCCCAAGAAAAAAGCCGAAGAACCTGCGGAGTAATTGGCCATGCCGGATTTTCCCGTCGGCGGGCAGGCGGTGATCGAGGGCGTCATGATGCGAGCCCCCCACGTGATGACTATTGCGGTCCGCAAGCCCGATGGGTCCATAATCGTCAAGGCCGATCGCCTTAAGCTGGTGGCTGATCGACTATCCTTTTTACGCTGGCCCTTTTTCCGGGGACCGATAGTCCTATGGGAATCCCTGCTCTACGGTATCCGGGCCCTGACCTTCTCGGCGCACGTCGCGGTAGAAGAAGAAGAGGAACAACTCAGTACCGGGGCCATGGCCTTTACCATCATCTCGGCCTTTGCCCTAGCCTTGTTTTTCTTCGGCCTGCTCCCTCATTATCTGAGTGGTCTGATCGGCAAGCTCTGGGGGGAGGAGTTGACCACCGAAGCTTTTGCCTTCCACGCGATTGACGGCCTGCTCAAAATCGGGTTTTTTCTGTTATATATCTGGTCAATATCCTGGTTCCACGAAGTTCGCCGGGTATTTGAATACCACGGCGCCGAGCACAAATCGATTTTTACCTATGAGGCCGGACAGGCCCTGACCGTGGAAAATGCCCGCCAACACCAGATCATGCATCCCCGCTGCGGCACCTCCTTTATCCTGGTGGTCCTCTTGGTGAGCATCTTCCTGTTCGCGGCGTTATTTCCGCTGTTCCCCGGCCTCAGAGGCTGGGGACGCGTATGGGATCTGTTGCTGCAGGTCGGGCTCAAGGTCATCCTGATGTTCCCGATTGCCGCCCTGTCCTATGAAGTCATTCGCTTCGGCGGTCGCCATGTCGATCACCCGCTGACGCGCCTGGTGCTGTGGCCGGGGCTGGCGACCCAGCGTCTTACTGCCCGGGAACCTGCCGATGACCAACTGGAGGTCGCCCTGGAGGCCCTGAGTGCCGCTATCCGCGGGGAACTGGAATTCTCTCAGGCCACCTGATAAATAAACCGCGCCCAACCCCGGTGAGCGTCAGATTGATCTCAGCCTCATAATCCATGAAATAGCCGGTGGCTTGCAGCCGGAAACAATTTTCTTTATAATTTAGGTTAATATGGCCATCCCAGGGCACAGGCATCTTGCCTGTGCTTGGAACAGGCGGAAAGCTGTTTTATTTGATTGACCTTGTTCCTAAGTTGTACTTGGGAACGGGAGAATGACAGTTTGTTTTAGATCATTATGTTTATCGAACGCCTACAAATCATTGCAGATAAATTCCAGGGACTGGAAGCTCATTTAAGCGATCCCGAGATCATTAAAGATCAGGAGCGCTATCAGCAATATGCCAGGGAACATGCCGAATTAGCTCCGTTAATCCAAACCTTCCGGCATTATCAACAGGTCCGCCAGGAACTGGAGTCTAATCAGACCCTGTTAAAAGAAGAGAGCGATGAGGACATCAAGGCCCTGGCCCGCGAAGAAATTCAACAGTTAAAGACCCAACTGAGTGGATTGGAGGAGGAACTGCGCGTCCTCTTACTACCTAAAGATCCCAATGATGCCCGGAACATTCTCCTGGAAATCCGGGCCGGCACCGGCGGCGAGGAGGCCGCGCTGTTTGTCGCGGATCTGTTTCGGATGTATAGTCGCTACGCTGAAAATAAGGGTTGGAAAGTTGAAGTGTTGAGTCATAGCCCCACCGGCATGGGCGGACTGAAGGAGATCATTGCCCTGATTGCCGGCCAGCAGGTCTATAGCCGCTTAAAATATGAAAGCGGGGTGCACCGGGTGCAGCGGGTGCCGGTCACCGAATCTCAGGGCCGAATCCATACCTCAGCGGTAACCGTGGCTATCCTGCCAGAAGCCGAAGACGTTGAGGTACAGATCAACCCAGAGGAAATTCGGGTGGATGTCTTCCGCTCCTCGGGACCGGGCGGACAGAGTGTCAATACCACCGACTCCGCAGTACGCATCACGCATATCCCTACAGGCCTGGTGGTTTCCTGCCAGGATGAAAAGTCCCAGCACAAGAACAAAGCCAAGGCCTTAAAAGTGCTCAGATCTAGGCTGCTCGATCTTAAGCAACGGGAACAACAACAAAAAATAGCCCAGGACCGCAAAAGCCAGGTCGGCACCGGTGATCGCAGCGAACGCATCCGCACCTATAATTTCCCGCAGGGTCGGGTCACCGACCACCGCCCCGGCCTGACTCTTTACCGCCTGGAGGGAATGCTGGCCGGGGACCTGGACGAACTGCTGGATGCCTTGTATTCCTATCACCGCACCGCGCTTCTGAATCAGCCGGAGGCATGAAAGCCAACCGTGGCGTAATCTGGACCATTCTGGAATTGCTCCGCTGGACCACCGATTATTTCAAGGCCAAAGGGATTAGCGAACCTCGAGCCGCGGCCCAGGTGCTGCTGGCCCATTGTCTAGGCCTGGAGCGCTTAGATCTTTACCTGCAATATAATAAGCCGCTGAGCGCTGAGGAACTGACCAGCTTTAAAATCCTGATCCGCCGTCGCCTGACCGGGGAACCGACCCAATACATCACCGGCCACCAGGAGTTTTGGTCGTTAGATTTTCTGGTTACGCCCGCGGCCCTGATTCCCCGTCCCGAAACCGAAATCCTGATAGAGGCCGTTCTGGAACAGATCCAGCAGCCGGATTTTCCCCTGGCCCAGGGGCCGCTGTTGGATGTCGGCACCGGCAGCGGCGTATTGGCGGTAGTTCTGGCCCGGACCCTCCCTGGTTTCCGGCTGATCGCTCTGGACCTGTCGGCTGCGGCCCTGGCCCTGGCCCAGGAAAATGCCCGGCGCTTAGGGGCGGCCGATCGTATTAGTTTTGTTCAGGGTGATCTCTTTCAGCCCCTTGTTCCTAGGCCCTGTTTTGCAGTGATCGTTGCCAATCCCCCATATGTGCCGACCAGCGACTGGCAGCGTCTGCCGCGGGAAATCCGCGCCTTTGAACCGCGGGCCGCTCTGGATGGCGGTCCGGATGGGCTGGCAGTTATTCGCCGTCTAATCTCTACCGCCCATCGGTACTTACTTCCCGGCGGACTCCTGGCCCTGGAAATTGGCCAGGGGCAGGCCGAAGCAGTTCTGGACCTGATAGCCCACCAGACAGCATATGGCCCGGCCCAATTACACCGGGATTACCAACAGATCCAACGGGTGGTCTTGGTTAAGCGGCTGGAGAAAACTTAAATTTTAGGGAAAATTTTTTATAAAAAATTCGCTAGTTGGTTCGGGTGAGATAGATTGTCGCTGCGGCCCAAGCTTTCAAAATTATTTTCCTTCCACCAGGGTAATAAGAAAATTTTCCCAGGCGTCGGCGTCTTCTCCGAGGTTGACCTCCCCCAGGGCGGTCAGCGGAATCTCCGCGCGCGCACTGGCCGCGTGCCCGCCCGCCGAGCCCAGTTTGCCAAAGGCTTTAATGGCCAACCGGCCGGCGTTTTTGCGCAAGCCATCGTTACGAAAGATGACGATAAACTTATCCTGGTAGATACCGCCGACGATGCTCCAGGAGATCTCTACCACCCGCAGAAAAAATTCCGCCAACATGACCAGGAGATCGGGTGTGGGAACCGTGCCCACAAAGCTATAGAGTCGGTCATGGCGAATCTGCCAGCGCCCCAGACCGCGGCGAAAATATTTCAGCATACCCAGGGTTAATTCGGCGATTTCAATGCGCCGCACTAGGGCCTGACGGGTATAACGGAAGAGAAAGTGAAAGGCCTGAACATCGGCTTCGATGGAGTGACTCTCAAAATTGCCGGTATCGGTCTTGATGGCGTAGAACAGGGCGGTTGCCAACTTGAGGGAAGGCTTGATCTTGGCCTGCCGCAAATACTCGGTCAGGATGGTAGCGGTGGCACCGTATGCCGGGCGCACATCGACCAACCGCGCCTGGGTCTGGGGATGTAGAGGATGGTGGTCAATAATCAGATCGTAGGCCACCCCACCAAAGCGTTCATGGTGGGCCGGCTGACCATCGACCAAGGCCTTGCGACTGAATTCCTCTGGGTTAATCTTCTCATACGGCACTAAAGGAATTTCCAGGAGCCGGACCATGGTCTGATTCTGGGGTCGGGTGATGGGGCGGATCGTGGAGATGACACAGGCGGCCACCCGGCGCCAGAGCAAGCGCTTCAGAGCCAGGGCGCTGCCGAGGGAATCGGGGTCGGCGTCAATCATAATCAGCAACCGGTCTTCGTGGGCAAAGAGCTTATACAACTTCCGCAACTGTTCCCGCATTTCCTACCTCCAGGCCTGATTTAACTGCACTATTTTAAATCAAGTCGGTAAATCCGGCAAGTTATACAGTTTGCGGTCTGCGGTTTGCGGTTTCCGTTAAGATAATTAATTAAATCAAATTCTTATATTATTAATCAGTTGTGTTTGATTACTAGCTGGATATGGTTACCCTAAACTAGGAACGACGAGATAGATTGTCCGGAGAAATTTATTCCGCTTAGCCAACCATTGAATTTAAGTTTTTCCTAGTAATGCCGATAAATTAGACAAGACCAAGGAGTAAGTCAAATATTACGGGCGAGAAAGGGGGCAACAGCGCAGTTAGCCTGATGATTTAATCTGGTCGTGCAAGGATGCGTCGGGGGTAATGGATTGACCCCCCTATCTATTCAAGGAGGAAAACTATGAGTCTTGTCATTAATCACAACCTAATGGCAATGAATGCGGCGAGGAATTTAAGTACTACTTATACCCGCCTATCTACCTCAGTTCAACGCCTTTCTTCTGGTCTCCGTATCAATTCCGCGGCGGATGACGCCGCGGGTCTGGCGATTCGGGAAATGATGCGCACCGATATCCGGGTGCTCAATCAAGGGGTCCGGAACGCCAATGACGCCCTCTCCATGATTCAGACTGCAGACGGGGCGCTGTCCGTTATTGATGAGAAGCTGACCCGGATGAAGGAACTGGCCGAACAAGCGGCTACCGGGACTTATACCAGCGCCCAACGCCTGATTATGGACAGCGAGTATCAGGCCATGGCCTCGGAGATCACCCGGATTGCCAACGCCACCGATTTTAACGGGGTCCACTTGCTGGA
>MUKC01000078.1 GCA_002049795.1 Desulfobacca sp. 4484_104
GATGTTGCGGGCCGTGGGACGCATTAATCGTCTGGCCGCCAAGGATGACTCGGGCGCTAACGGGCAAAAAAATGGCCGACCGTGATCTAACTGAGCCAAAATCCAGTCGTAGCTTCACCCGGATCTTGATCCTCATCATCATAACCCTGCTCGCCTGCGCCGGGGGCGTGGCATACTGGTGGTATAGTCGCCTCTATGTATGGACTGACAATGCCTATGTGGCGGGCCATCTGGCGGTAATCTCGCCGCGGATTGCTGGTCGGGTCGAACAGGTTCTGGTCTCGGATAATTGGTTTGTGCGCCAGGGCCAACCGCTGGTCAGGCTGGATGCGACGGATTTTAAAGTGGCGGTCCAGCAAAGCCAAGCCGCATTGGAGCGGATCCGAGATGAAGTTGCCCAAAAATATATTGCCGTGGCCGCGGCTCAGGCCCACATTGCCCGGGCCCAAGCCAATTTTTCCAAAGCCACTACCGACCGGGGACGTTACAGCAATCTATATCAACGTCAGACCATACCCAAAGAGACCCTGGACCGCACCCTGACCACTTACAGAGTCAACCGGGCCGAACTGGCGGCGGCGCAGCACGAATATCGGCAGGCCCTGGCAGCCATCGGCGGCTCCGTTGACATCCCCCAGGACGAACAACCGGCGGTCAAAGAGGCCCAGGCGAAACTCCAACAGGCCCGGCTTAACTTGCAATATACCACCGTTACCGCTCCTTTTGACGGTTATGTGACCAGGAAGAATGTCGAGCCGGGCAATTGGGTCAATCCCGGCCAGGCCATGATGATGTTGGTGCCCTTGGAACACGATGAGGTGTGGATTGAAGCCAATTATAAAGAAACTCAGCTGACCCATGTCCACCTGGGGCAACCCGTAGAGATCGAGGTTGATACCTATCCGGGGGTAACCTTTCAGGGCCGGGTTGATTCCATTATGGCCGGGACCGGGGGGGCGTTCTCGCTGTTGCCGGCGGAAAATGCCACCGGTAACTGGGTTAAAGTGGTGCAACGCATTCCGGTTAAGATCACCCTGGTTCCACCTATACCTCAAGACCGACCCCTACGCATCGGTATGTCGGTCATTGCTACTATTGATACCCATGATCGAACCGGCCCCCGGCTCCTGAATTCCCCAACGCCGAAATCCGAGAATTTGCCGAAACTATTGGCCCGATAGGAATGGTTTATGTACCGCAAAATCTTGGTGGCCACTGACGGCTCGGAGCACGCCCGACGCGCCGTGCAGCGGGCCGCAGAGCTATCCCGCCATCTTCAGGCCGAAGTAACTCTGGTTTGCGTTCTCAATTTACCGGCTCCATATTTACTGGCCCTGGGGAGCAGCATCGGCATGGGCTCGGAACCCTGGGCCGCGCTCCAGCATTCCAGTAAAGAAATATTAGAGGCGGATAAGGCGTTTTTATTAAACCAGGGTATTGCCGCCCAGACGGAATTAAAGACGGGGAACCCGGCCGCGGAAATATTACAATTGGCTCGGTCGGGGAACTTTGACCTGATCGTGGTCGGACGCCGGGGCCGCGGTTTAACCGAATCCTATTTATTGGGGAGTGTTTCGGATCGGATCAGCCATCAGGCGATTTGCGATGTTTTGCTGGTCCAGTAATCGGCAGCTTAGGAAAATTTAGATGACGGTAACCCCGACGGCACCGGCAGGGGAAAGCCAAGGCCCCGGCCCCCAGGTCAACAAGTGGCTGATCACCATCGCGGTGATGGCCGGTACGTTCATGGAGATCGTCGACACCACGGTGGTCAACGTGGCCCTGCCCCATCTGGCCGGCAGCCTTTCCGCCAGCGTCGATGAGGCCACCTGGGTATTGACCTCTTATCTGGTGTCGAACGCTATCGTGCTGCCCATTACTGGCTGGTTGGCCGCCCTGTTTGGCCGCAAGCGCTTTTTGTTCATATGCCTGGCGCTTTTTACCGGCACCTCCATCCTGTGCGGCGCTGCTCCCAACCTGGGTTTCCTGATCTTATTTCGCATCTTTCAAGGTATTGGCGGCGGGGCCTTACAACCCATTTCTCAGGCCATCTTGCTCGAAACCTTTCCACCCCAGGAGCGCGGTATGGCCATGGCCCTCTGGGGCATCGGGGTGGTGATCGCCCCGATCGTCGGCCCGGTGTTAGGGGGCTGGATCACCGATAATTATAGCTGGCGCTGGGTATTTTACATCAATCTACCGATCGGTGTTTTCTCCCTGATCATGACCTTTTTCTTTATCTTTGACCCGCCCTATATCAGAACCCAGCGGGCCGGACGGATCGATTATTTCGGGCTGGGATTGCTCTGTGTCGGGCTCGGAGCCTTGCAGATCGTCCTGGATAAAGGAGAACGGGAAGACTGGTTTGCTTCGGACTTTATCGTGCGGTTGTCCATCACCGCGGTGGTAGCCCTAGCAGTGCTCATCTACTGGGAACTCAAAACCCGCCACCCCGTCATCGATCTGCGTTTGTTTAAAGAAAAGACCTATACATTGGGCGTTACCATCATGTTTTTCTTCGGTTTCGCCCTCTATGGCAGTATTGTCCTGTTACCCTTATATCTGCAGACCCTGATGGGTTATGATGCCACCCTGGCCGGTATGGTTCTAGCCCCTGGAGGCCTGGGGTCGCTAATGGTTATGCCTATTGTGGGACGATTAATCACGGTGGTGGACAACCGCATTCTGATTGGCTTAGGACTGATCATCAACGGCGTGGCCATGTACATGATGTCAATTTTTAATCTCCAGATCGATTTCTGGCATGCTATGATGCCGCGCTTTATTCAGGGTTTCGGCTTGGGGATGACCTTTGTCACGCTGACCACGGTTACCATGTCCAAAATCTCTCAAGCACGCATGGGTAATGCCACCGGCATGTTCAACCTGTTGCGTAATCTCGGCGGTAGTTTTGGCATTGCCACCATGGTTACCCTGCTCTCCCGGCGCAGCCAGTTTCACCAGTCTCGCCTGGTGGAACACATCAACCCGACGTCGATCAATTTTCAACAATGGGCGGCGCGATTGCAAGAATTCTTGGGCACCTCCGGTGGGGGCGAAACCGGGTTATTGGACCGCCAATGGTTGGGAGCCCTTTATCAGGAAGTATTACGCCAGGCCAACATGTTGGCTTTTTGTGATGATTACTGGCTCTTGGCCATTTTGTTTGCCCTGCTCGTTCCTTTAGTGCTGTTTATGCACCGTCAGGATCATCAGCCTGGACTGCCAGATTAGAAAAAAAATAAATTGTCTTTAGAAAATTATGACGGTTATCTTATCCTTGCAGTCCCCGAATCAGAAAAAATGGTTGTATATCCTGGCAAAAAACGGTAAAAACTTTATACAGCTAAGGAAATTCTTTGGTTTCTTTAGCAGGTCGGAGACAATATGCTAACGCGGTTGAGGGGAATGGGATGCGGGGCGCTGTTCTGGTAATTTTAGGGCGAGGAACGTGGCAATGAACCTAAAGGCCCAGGAGTTGCGACGACTATTCGCCCAGCCCGGTATAATCCAGGTAGCCGGTGCTCATAATGGTTTAGGGGCCCGTTTAGTGGAAGGCGCTGGTTTCGAAGCGATCTGGGCCAGCGGCCTGGAAATCTCAGCTTCGTACGGAGTTCCGGATGCCAATATCTTGACTATGACTGAATACCTGGCAGCTACTAGCAGTATTAACGAAGTCACTAGCCTGCCGGTTATCGCTGATTGCGATACCGGCTATGGCAACTCTAGTAATGTCATCCGCCTGGTCAAGAAGTACGAGGCGGCTGGCATCGCCGCCATCTGTCTGGAGGATAAGTGTTTCCCCAAGCTAAATAGTTTTATTGCCGGGAACCAGGAATTGGCCCCGGTAGCCGAATTTGTCGGAAAGATTTTGGCCGCCAAAAATGCCCAACGATCGGCTGATTTTATGGTGATCGCGCGTACCGAAGCCCTGATTGCCGGCTTTGGCCTGGACGAAGCCTGGCGGCGGGCCGAAGCTTATGCGAACGCCGGAGCTGATGCTTTGCTCATCCATTCCAAGGCCAACAATCCTGGAGAAATCGAAGCCTTTATGGCCGGCTGGAACCAATCCCGGCCGGTTATTGTCGTGCCCACCAGTTATCCTCAGGTTACCATTGAGGAATTAACGGCCTGGGGGATTAAGATGGTGATCTATGCCAATGCCGGGATTCGGGCGGCGGTCCAGGCCATGACCCAGGTCTTACAGAGCCTCCGGCAAGCCGGTTCCCTCAAGGCGGTAGAGCCCGCTCTGGCACCGCTAAGCCGGATCTTTGAACTGCAACAAATGACCCGTTTTCGGGAAGATGAAAAGAAATATTTACGCCGCAGTCACGATGACTTTGCCGTGATTATTCCTGCTGCCGGCCAGACTAAAAGCGATGACACCCTGAGCCAATTGTTGGCTGAACGGCCGGTGGCTATGTTGGATCTAAACGGTAAGCCCCTGCTGCAACGCAATGTCGAGTGCTTGCGCCAGCAAGGGCTCAACAATATTGTGGTGGTAACGGGCTACAAAGGTGACCTGATCAATCTGGAGGGCATTACCACGGTCTGCAACGTCGAATATCAGCAGAGTCATATCTTGCATTCGATCATGACCGCTCAACACCATTTTGCCAACCAGAACCTGATAATTTACTCGGATATCCTGTTTGAAGCCAGTATTATCCAAAGGCTGCTGGCCCATCCCGAGGATCTGGTATTAGTGGTAGATGATTCCTTTGCTAATTTTACACCGGCCAATAAAAACATGGATCTGGTGGTGGCCCAAGCAAAACCCTGGGCCGGGAAGCGCCGCCTGCTGGAACATAACCATAATCAGGCGGTGCGCATCGGTCAGCAAACAATTCGACAGGAGGAGGCCGATTACGAGTTCATCGGGATTGCCAAAATTTCCGAGTCCGGCAGTCGAGCTCTAAAAAGCGTCTATGACGATTGTGCCGGACGTTATCGAAACCGGCCTTTTCATGAGGCCCCCACTTTTCTTCAGGCTTCGTTTACTGACCTGCTGCAAGAGATGATTGAACGCGGCTTTCCGGTGACCCTGATGGAGGTCAACTCCGGTTGGATGGAAATCCAGAGCTTTGATGACTATCGTCGGGCCTGCCGTCTGTTTTCCAATGGCCGTCCGGCGGATCATCGAAACTCTGGGCAACATGATAATCCGCTTAATCCCCCGGTAAGCCAGTCTTCAGTCATCCCCTGGGCGGAACCGCGGCAATGTGGCTAAGTGAGGATCTAGTAAATCTATTGGGCAAACTGGGGTGGGGTCCCTATATCGGAGTGCCCTGCTCTATTCTCAAGCCTTTGATCAGCTACCTGGAGAACGACCGCTCTGCCACCTATATCGCCGCCACCAGCGAAGGCGAAGCCATGGGTATCGCCGCGGGCTGGACTTTGGCAGGCTTCCAGCCGGTGGTTTTGATGCAAAACTCGGGGTTAGGGAACGCCATCAATCCGCTGACCTCCTTACAGCTCATTTACCGCTTGCCATGCTTGTTAATGATTTCCTGGCGCGGGGAACCGGGCCGCCCGGATGCGCCGCAACACCAGATTATGGGACAGATTACCCCGTCGCTCTTAGCGCGGCTGGAGCTGCCTACCGATTTTTTAAGCGGTGATCTTTCTACGGATCGGGCCCGAGTCGAACATTTACATCGGGAGATGGCGTCTCGGGGCGCCCCAGTTGCCCTGATCGTACCCCGGGGAACATTGGCCCCCGGAGTTGAAGCCCCGGCTCGACCCGGCTATCCCCTGTTACGCCGGGACGCGCTGGGACTGATTACCGAACTTTTGCCGGACCGGGCCGTGGTGGTCGCCACTACCGGCAAAATTTCCCGGGAACTTTTTGCCGCGGGCGATCAGCCCCACAACTTTTATATGGTCGGCTCCATGGGATGCGCCAGTGCCTTAGGATTGGGATTGGCCCTGGCTCATCCCCAGCGTCAGGTAGTAATTATTGATGGCGATGGTGCTTGTCTGATGAAGCTGGGTAATCTGGCCACTATCGGCCATTATCGCCCCCGGAATTTTATCCATCTGGTACTGGATAATGAATCTTATGACTCCACCGGGGGCCAGTCCACCGTGTCCAACACCATACCGCTGGAAGCCGTGGCTCAAGCCGCAGGGTATGCTAAGGCCCGGCGAGTGGAAACCGCGGCAGAACTTAAAATGCAATTATCACTGGCCCTGGCACAATCAGGGCCACACTTTTTGTTGATCAAAGTGGCCACCGGGGCCGTAGCTGATCTGGACCGCCCCCGTCTGACCCCGATCCAGGTGAAGGAACGTTTCATGGCCTTTATCAAGCACCCCCCAGAGGCCGCAGCATGATCACGGTAATTTTAAGCGCCGGTGTCGGCCGCCGTCTGGCCCCGCTGACCCATAACTTACCCAAGGCCTTGATTGAAATCGGTAGCCGCCCACTGCTCGGGCACATGTTGCACGCCTTACGCCAGTACGACCTGAGCGAAGTGGTGCTGGTCGTAGGTCATCAGCGGGAATTAATCGAGGCCGCGGTTAACCAGGGTGAGGGCGGCTTAAAATTGCATCTGGTTCATAATCAGCGGTATGCCGACTCCGGCAGCTTGTATTCTTTATGGTTGGCGCGACAATATCTCCAGGAGGCTTTTGTCTTCATGGACGCGGATCTGTTGTTTAATCCCCAGATCCTGGCCGGTCTGCAGGCCCAGCCGGATAAGAGTTGCCTGCTGGTCGGCCCCTTAACGGGGGATAGCGGCGAGGAGGTCAAGGTATATCACCACCAGGGCCGAGTCACCGCGATTGGCAAAAACCTTCAGGCTGAGGGGGCGCTGGCCGGAGAGGCTCTGGGGATTGTCAAGATCGCCGCCCCTGAGGTGCCTCTGGCCTTAGAGCTGATGGCCGAACTGGTACAAGCAAACCAACAGGCCGAACATGAGGAGCTGTCCCAAGCCCTGGCTCAGCATCAGCGTCTGTGGGTGCAAGATATCGGCGATCTGAGTTGGCTGGAAATTGATTTCCCCGAGGATGTTATCCGGGCCCGAGAGCTCGTCTGGCCAGCCATTCAACAACAATTAACCGCAAAGGCGTCCCGCCCTGGTTAGCCATAATAATCAGTCCCTGACATCTGCCCCCGAGAACCGGAATTCGTCGAGGTAATGCGCCAGGTGCGCCAAGACCTGGTGCAGATTGCCGGAGGCGATCCCGACTTACATACCTGTGTATTATTGGCCGGTTCCGGCACCGCGGCCATGGACGCGGTGCTCAATTCGGTGATTCCCCCGGATCGAGGCGTGGCAGTGATCAACAACGGCGCTTACGGGGCTCGTCTGGCCGATATCGCCCGTTGCTACCAACTTCCTTTAGTGGAAATCAATTTTGCCTGGGGGGAGTGGCCCGACCGGGAACGTATCCATCAAACCCTGACATCGCACCCGGAAATCAGCCATCTGGCCCTCGTGCATCATGAGACCAGTACCGGGATGTTAAATCCGCTGGCGGAAATTGCCGCCCTGGCCCAAGATTTGGGTCTGAGCCTGATCGTCGATGCCATCTCCAGTCTGGGCGGGGTGCCGTTGGATGTCCAGCAGCAAAATATCGACTATTTATTATGCACTTCCAATAAGTGCCTGCAGGGCATGCCGGGCCTGGCCTGGGTGATTTGCCGCCGGGAAGCCCTGGAACAGAGCCGCCAACTGCCGCGGCGGTCCTATTATCTCAATCTTTACCACCAATATCGGCATTTTGAGGCCAATGGCCAGATGCAATTTACCCCTCCGGTCCAGGTGATTTATGCCCTGGCCCAAGCCCTGCGGGAATTTCGGACCGAAGGCGCGCTGAACCGTTTTGCGCGTTATCGCCAGAACTGGCAGACCTTAATGGACGGCCTGCATCAGTTGGGTTTTAAGACATTGCTGCCCGAGCCGCAGCAATCGCCGCTGCTGACCACGGTTCTGGAGCCTGATGATCCCCATTATAGTTTTAATCAACTACACGACGTCCTGTACCAACGCGGCTTTACCATTTATCCGGGCAAGTTGCATACGGACCGGACCTTCCGCCTGGCCAATATCGGGGCTATTGACCATAAAGATATCAAATCATTCTTGTCGACCCTCCGGGAGGTATTACAGGAATTACAGATCAGAGTTAATTAAGAGACTGGGCATGGTAGAAGAAGCTGTTATCCTGATGCCGGGAGTAGAAGTCAAGCACCTGCCTTCCTACCTGTTTGCCCCCGTAGCCGGTTTACCGCTGTTGCAACGGGAGATCTTAAGCCTGGGGCGGGCTGGGATTAAATCTATAACTATCATGGTATCACCCGCCGCCCAATCCAATCTAGAGAGTCGGTTATCCCAAGTATCCAATACCGATTTTAATATAAATATTCTCTCTAATTGGCAGGCCTTATGGGAACAGACCCGAAACGGCAATAAAGTTAACCCCCGTCTGGCCATGCTGGCCAATGTCCTGGTGGATCCACGATTTTTGGCCAAATTCATCGATTACCCGCTACCGGAGGGCGCCCTGGCTGTGGGTGTCATAGAATCACCTCTCCTGGCTAGAGGAGACCACAATAATAAATCTCAACAGGCACCATCCTATCCAGTCATCTTAGAGGATGGCCTGGTGACCTCATTGGTGGGTTCTTCTGACCCCCCGCATAGTCTCCAAGCCACCGGGGTAGTGCTGTTTTCTTCCGCTGC
>MUKC01000079.1 GCA_002049795.1 Desulfobacca sp. 4484_104
GCCATAACAAACATAGTAGCCCCCGGCTTGCCTACTCTCGTCATACAACTCCCTCATGTAGGAGTTGCTTGATGGACCGCGAAACCAATCCCACCGGTAACCGATATCCGTCAGTTCGCCCATGCCCGTCAAACCCCTATACCCGCCCCCATCCGCAATAAAAACAAAATTTCTCTCAAAAAGCGCACATATCTTTTGCAACCTCCCCGGACCCTATGCTAAATAGTGTTCATCTGGACATGGTTATTCCCCGGTGAACGATTGATGAACGCTTTCGGTAAAACATTGAAAAAGCTGTTATAGAGCTATCAACGGAAAATGAAAAATCATTTTAATCAACGTTTTCTGCTCCTTTCGCTACTCTTCCTGGGAATGTTTTTCTGCAGTCTTTCGTACGGCATTGCCACCATGAAGAAATACAGAACGTTCACCGGGGTGGAACATGATTATCTTGCCGGTGTAAAATTGCAAAAACAACGGAAAGACAAAGCGGCGGCGGTGTTCTGGAAGAGAGGAATACGAAAATTTCTGTCGGCCGCCCCCCAAAAAGGCTATTATCCTTCAATCTATGAAGGCTTTCGCTACGCCGGCAATTGCTACCACAAACTGGGAATGGATAAAGAAGCCTTGAAGGCTTATGACCAGGCGCTGCGTTATCATCCCTTCTCAATCACCGACCTGGCCAGCCGGGCGGAAGCCGCCCTGCAAACAAACAATAAGGCCCTGGCAATACAATCATTGGAACTTTGCCAACAAATTTACCCCTTCAGTTGGAAGATTTCCTATAGCCTCGCCGATACGTACATGAAAACCGGCCAGCCCCGGCGGGCTTTATCCCTCTACCTGAAAGCCTGGAAACAGAGGCCAAGGGATTTTCGCCTTTTTCTGTCGGTGGTAAACACCTATACCATTTTAGGAAACATCGAAGAAGCCAGCCGTCTCACTGATCAAATGGCAGCCAGAAAACTCAGGTCCAAAGATCGCAAAACCATCATTTCCATTCAAAAATACCTTGCGAGACTGAAAGCAGCTCATGGCAAAAAAAAATAAAGCCGCTCATAAGCGCCAGAGACAACTTCAAGAAAAAAAAGCCGGGGAAAAACTTTCCATCAACCGCCTGCGTCGCTACGATGAACTCTTTTTTCACATCATCGTTTTCGGTTTTTTCTTTCTGGCCCCCTTACCCTTTGTCAGCGGTTTTTCCCCAAGAGGCGTCACGATCTTCACCCTTTACAACCTGCCTAAATACCTGTTCCTTTGTCCGGCCGCTTTTCTTATCGGCTTCTTCTTTGTTTTATCGCTATCCTACAACGATGAGCGCCGGAAGCAAACCAGAGAATATATCCGCCGGAACTGGGGTCTCAGACTGCTTCTGTTGTTTTTTGTCTTTCAGGCTTTATCCCTGACCGGCGCTTCCGTCCGGCAAAACGCGTTATTACAGCTGATTATCTATTTTTCCTTTATTCAACTCTTTGTCGTCCTGTCGATTCTCTTTCAACAGCGAAAACTGCTCTACGCCTCGCTTTTCGGCGTCGCTCTTTCCCTGCTCATTGTCTGCCCTTTAGGGATAATGCAGTTTTTTAAGGTTCAACTGCCTTTTCTGCTTCCGATAAAAGGACCGGCGGCAACCTTCGGGTACCGCAACCCCGCTGGCCATTACCTGGTCCTGAACATTCCTTTCGCGGCCTATTTGGCTTATCGTTTCCAACGCGCGGAAAGCAAAAAAAGCCACCCGGGACGGCGGCTTTTTATGGTTTTCCTTTTTTCCTTTTTATCGCTGATCGCCCTGATCCACACGTTCATGACCACAACTCGAACAGCCATCCTGGCGCTGTTGCTCTACTCATTGCTGCTTCCCGTTTTTCACCTGTTCCAACTGCGGAAAAAACAGGCGTTATCATGGCACGCCTGGCTCAAAACCGCCATGGCAACCATGGGCGTGGCCATTCTGATCATCGGCTGCCTGATGGCCTTTCCCCAAAGCCGTAGACGGGTCATGGCATCAATCAAAAAAACAGGTAGCCTTTCCATTCTCGAAGCCCGCCGCTACCACTGGGGAAATACCCTTTATATGATTAAAGACCATCCCCTGATGGGGGTCGGACTGGGAAACTGGCGTTTCAACTATCCTCTTTACATGCACCGTTACAGCAAGGATCCCTGTTACAGCTTCAGGGTGCAGGTCCTGAAAGCCCACAACGATTACCTACAAATTGGCGCTGAATGCGGGTTGGGAGCGCTGTTCATATTCCTCTGCCTCTGGGGGCGGCAATTCTATCTGGCAGGCAAAGGCGATCATCGCTTCGCCAACGAATACTTTCACTATCCACTGTTTTGCTCACTATTAGCCCTCTCGGCCATTATGATGTTTTCCTTTCCCCTGCAGTTGGGCTACTCACGCATGTATTTATTTTACCTTTTGGCCCTGGGAGAAAGTTCAATTCCTCCCGGTAGGGAAATTATTGACAAATCAACTCTTTCTTCTTCTTGAAGGAAAAATCAGGGTCGGTATCCGGGGTATGGCATTGCTGACAGACGCGAGCGTCCGGAATCATCATTTTCCCAGCCTGATCCGGATTGGCCGCATGTCGCAAGCCGGTTCCATGGCAAGCCTCGCATCGGACATTCGGCTGATGGGTACTCGCTATCAACCTGGCAAAAATATTCTGCTCTCCATCCCGAAGATCCATGTTTTTCGCTCCAACAATGCCGGTTACATGGCAACGATAGCAATGGGGATCATTCTCCCGATGTTTTTTTTCCAGAGTCGCCATCGCTCGGGCATGCCGGCTTTTTTTCCAAACGTCAAACTTCTGCTGATGACATTTAGCGCAATTTTTCGGCCCCGTGACAAAAACAACACTGTTCTTCTTGTTGCGCTCAATTAACTGCTGAAAGATAGCCGGCAGGCCGCCCTTGGGAGGCTTTTGATCCGCAGTCGCAGAGGTTGAAGTGGAGGCGATTCTGGTCTTGTTCCGGCGCTTGTCATGATAGTCATGCAACCAGAGTTCAAAGTCCTTGATCAAGGACGCGATCTGAACATCTTCACTGAAATCATTGGCCCGCAGCAGAAAATTCTCCGGGGCCTTGCATGATTTTCCGCCGGTTAAAAGCGAAACCTCCAAAGCGCTGACCGTCTTGCCCCGGTTGCAGTTATAGAGCAATTGCGCCCCATGAAGTTTCTCGGCTTTGGCCTGCACGCCCCTCTGCTGTCCAAGAATGACAACATCCACCCCGGAAACCTTGGAGAGCCATTTATCCGCCGTGGCCCTGTTTGTTTGCATAACGACAATCAAAAAATCATGGGAGATGTCCTTTTGAAGCTTTCTCAGGCTTGCAACCGGATCACTGACCTTCAGACCTTGCGGCTGAAGCAAAGAGGCCCTGGACGGATCCACCACTGACGTCACCAAAATACTTTTCCCCGCCCTTTTCAGTCGCAAATAAGGCATGAAATAGGACGCCTGGGAGCCGGTATCCTTCAGATTGGCGCAGATCAGGGGAACCGAAGATTTGGCGGCCAGCTCGCGCAAAAAAGCGGCGCCAAACACAAATTCCCGTTCGCTGAGGGCCAGGCAGTCCACCCCCATCAGGGAAAAAGTCTTGAACATCACCGCCGCTCGCCGTCTTTCCGGCTCGTCTCCAGGGCGGAAGTTGTTGCCGGTATTGATCAGCAGTACATGGTCGGCGTCGCTTTGTATAGCCAGGTTATCAAGCACGGTTTTTTGGCGGGCAAGACCTCCCGCCTGCTTGGAATGTCAACCACAAGGCTTAAGAAATCCATCCTGACAGCCGAAGTATAGTAACGTCAGGGGTTTTGTTTCCTCTGCTCCTGCCGGAACAACGGAAAAACAGAGCAGCGAGAGCAAAGCCACCATGACCAGCAAACCTTTACTTATGGAAACAGACAAAAAACCATCTGCTCCCGGAACCATAGGCGCATTCCACACGTTCCTTTTTTCATCAACCATGCGAATATCCTCCACCTCAAGAATAAGGACCGGACAGGCAAACGAGCCTTGAGCGAAAACCAGGGGTAACCTGCGGGTAAAAATCTTAGCGAACAACAGTGATTTACTGTCTCTTTTAATGTGATGACCGTTGCTTGTCAATGAAAAAAATTACTGTAAAAATAGCTGGTTGACATCACTCACGACATCCGGTATTTTACCAGACTATTACATTGTTTCAACCGGAATATAAAACCGTTTTTCCGGCCTCTTAACACTCTACGTCGTTCTTGCTCATGACGCGAATGATTTTACCAAACCAGCCGGATGCGTCTTCATCGTGTCGGGGGCATCAGACATTACCATTAAATGGTGGAGGGGACTCGTTGATGAAACAACCGCCACGCACCAGATCCCGGATCAGATCGTTTTTTAACTTGGCGCTCCTTTGCCTGATTTTGCTTTCCGTCACCGGTTGCGTTCAGACGGAACATTTTCTCTACAAAGGATCTTTAGCCAAACCATCCACTATCAAGAAAAACACCTCCCTCCATGCCGATCAAACGGCAGCGCTCACCAAGGACGGCCTGACGGCCAAAAACCAGACAGCCCCGGCCGCCAAGGCGGAAAGCCAGCCTCCCGCGCCGGCATCCGCGTCCACGGCCAGGCCCACAAACACGTCGCCGGTGCATGTCTCCTCCCAGGCCTTCAGCCATCAGGAATGGAAGCGGCTGCCTTCCAAAAGGCAACCAACCAAAGACAGCCTTCCCATCAAGGTTGAACTCACCTTTGACAATGCCGATCTCTACGAGGTCCTGGACAGCACGCTCTACGAATTATACCACATTGAGTATATGATTGATCCATCGATCAAGGCAAAAGTCACCTTCCATCTGTCGGGAAGTTACACCCGTGATCAATTCATCAACCTCATCAACAATATTCTCCAGCTGAGCAACCTGGCCATCGTTCGCGGCCCGGGGCATTTTTACAAAATCGTTCGTCGCAATCTCAGCGCGGCCGAGGGCATCCAGCAGGCTTCCCGGGGATCGGTCACGTCCTGCGTCGGCGACGTAACCCGCCTGATAAAGCTGCGCTATCTCAGTGCCGCCACCGCCATGGCCAATATTCGTCCTTTCCTTTCCCGGGGAGCCACCGTGGTGCAAAGTACGGTTACCAATGACCTGATCATTACCGACACCCCGGAAAACATCATCAAGGCCGCCAGCATCCTCAGCCTCCTGGATGAACCGTATTATAAAGATATCAGCTGGAGGGTTTTTCCGGTCCGGGAGGTCGATGCCCAGGAATTGTCCGTGGACCTGTCTAAAATAGTCAAAAGCAACGGCCTGTACAATCGACCGGGAATCAACCCGGGAAACGTGGAAATCCTGCCGATTAAAACCATGAACGCCCTGCTGGTGATTTCGCGCTGGCCGGACATGATTGATACGGTTGGCCAATGGCTCGAAGCCCTGGACCACGCCCAGGACGAAGGGAGCAATGTCTTTGTATATTTTGTTGAAAACGGAACGGCCAAGGACCTGGCCGACATCCTGAAGCAGCTTTTCGGCGGCAAGGTTTCCGAAGTCAGCAACCGCACCACCATCGTCAAGTCCACCAACAAAAGCAAGCAGCCGACCTCGACCACCAGGGTCGTTACCGGCGAGTTGTCCGGCAAGGTGGACATCATTCCGGATGAGATCAACAACGCCATCGTTTTCAAAGCGACGCCGCGGGATTACCGCATTATTCACAACGTCCTTTCGCAGCTTGACATTGTTCCCCGACAGGTACTGATTAACGTGATGATCGCGGAAATCTCCCTGACCGGAAAAGTTGAATACGGCATTGAATGGTTCCTGAAAGGGGAGGCAAAAAACGACTACAGCATCCAGGGAGCTCTGGACAATGGCGTCGGCCGCCCGATTGACACCCCCCTGGGAACCGCGACCGGCTTTACCCTGGGGGTTTATGACGGGGTGGATTTTCTCCGCGGCCTGATCCACGCCCTGGGAACGGATTCCGGTCTCAACATCCTCTCTTCCCCCAACATTCTGGCAGTTGACAACCAGGAAGCCTCCATCGAGGTGGGCGAGGAAATTCCCACGGTTACCGGCCAGATCACTGACGCCACCTCCGGAAGCACGGTTACCAATACCATTCAGTACCGGAAAACCGGTATTCTGCTCACCGTTACCCCTCACATTAATTCCAACGGCTTGGTAAAAATGAAATTAAGCCAGGAAGTCAGCGACAAGGGGGAGTACGACAATGCCCTGCATACTTACAGCATTCTTAATCGCAAGGCCGTAACCTCGCTGGTGGTCAATGACGGTCAGACCATTGTCCTGGGTGGCATCATGAGGAGCAAACAAAATTCCAGTGGCGCCGGCATTCCCTTCCTGAAAGATATACCCGGGCTGGGGCTGCTTTTCGGCAGTACCACCAAGGAAGTGAAAAAAACCGAGTTGATCCTCCTGCTTACCCCCCACGTCATCACCAACCGCGAGGACATCGATCTGATCACCAAGGATTTTTCACGGAAAGTCAAGCAGGTCATGGAGGCATCCGAGGCTGAAAAGAAAAACTAACAATCTTCCATTATTATTGCTTGCATTTTTGCTTCTGCTCCAGCTTTCCCTGCTGTTTTCCGCTGATAGCTCCAGGGCCGAATACCAATCAAAAATGGTTGGGATTCTTATTTCCCGGGAAATTCGCCCTTACCTGCAAATGGTTGAAGGCCTGGAAGAAAATCTCGAATTACCCAGCGCCCGTATTTTTCTGGATAAATTCAGCAAACCCTACAGCCAGGAAAGCCGCCTGCAGGAATTGCAGCCTGCCGACTTCAAAGTCATGGTTGCCGTCGGCCCTCAGGCATTATCCTACCTCCATGATCGCCATTGGCCGGGACCGGTCGTTTACGCCATGGTCTTGAATCCTGAACGTTTTTTCTGGGAATCGGCTCACATATGCGGTATTTCCCTTAACCTGAGTTCCTGGGAACAGCTCCTTGCCACCGCCAAAGTTTTTCCAAAGATTGAACGGTTGGGTATCTTGTTCAATCCGGAAAAGAACCTGAAATGGTTTAAGCGAG
>MUKC01000080.1 GCA_002049795.1 Desulfobacca sp. 4484_104
TTTTATCAGGTTTTCTCGGAAATCAGTTGAAATATTCTGGGGGGTCGATATACTCTTGCCTAGCTCATAGCTGAAAACAGATCCCCATTAGAGTTGCGAAAAAAACCAATTACCAATTTACTCATAAAGATGCCATACAATTTTATATATTAAACTGAGAAACCGATAACCGATAATAACATAGTATGGTATTATATTCGTCTGAGTTTTAAGCAGACGGGTTACCTTGTGGAGGAGGTAGGTTGAATGCCCGAGTTACGAAAAGACCCGATTATTGATCGCTGGGTGATTATTTCCACTGAACGCGGCAAGCGTCCGCATGATTTTGTCGTCGAACCTGAGGTTACCAAGGGCGGTTTCTGCCCTTTCTGCCCGGGCAACGAACATGTCACTCCTCCCGAGATCATGGCTTACCGTGACCCTGGCAGCGCGCCCAATAGTCCGGGGTGGCGACTGCGGGTAGTGTCCAATAAATTTCCCGCCCTGGTCATCGAAGGCGAACTGGATAAGCGGGGAGAAGGCTTATATGATCTGATGAACGGCATCGGCGCCCATGAGGTGATCATTGAAAGCCCGGATCACCACGCCAACTTATCGACCATTCCGATCGCCCAATTCGTAGATGTCTTGCATGCCTACCGGGATCGGATTATGGACCTGGGTAAGGATGACCGGTTCCGTTATGTATTGATCTTTAAGAATAAGGGGCGTAGCGCCGGGGCCTCCCTGGAGCACAGTCATAGCCAACTTATCGGCTTGCCGATTATCCCGGAACTGGTCCAGGAAGAATTGGACGGCGCCAAACGACACTATCAGATGAAAGAACGGTGTGTGTTTTGTGATATCATTCGCCAGGAATTGAATCAGCAACAACGTTTGGTGTTGGAAAACCAGGAATTTCTGGCGATTTGCCCCTTTGCGCCGCGCTCGCCTTTTGAGATCTGGCTGTTGCCCAAGGCCCATCATTCCTCCTACGTGGAGATGGCGGAAAGTTCTTTCTGGCTGCTGGCCGAGATCTTTTCGCAAACCCTAAAGCGGTTGGATGCGGCCTTAAAGGGGGTGCCATATAACTTTATTCTTCATACCGCGCCGTTGCGGCAGCGTAATCTCGAACATTACCATTGGCATTTTGAGATCATGCCCAAACTAACCCTGATGGCCGGTTTTGAATGGGGTTCGGGGTTCTTCATCAATCCTACCCCCCCTGAGGACGCCAGCCGTTATTTACGTGAAGTAGAAATTTGATCCTGCACCGCGACCAGTCGGCGGCATGCCGGTCTGGCCCATGAATTATGGCGGAGAGGAAAGTTTATGCGAATCATGATCGTTGCTCCCGAAGCCAAACCCTTTGCCCGCAATGGCGGGCTGGCCGAAGTAATCCATGGCCTGGCCTGGGCCCTGGTCCGACAAGGTCATCAGGTGACCGTGGTAACGCCTTATTATCGTCAGACGCAAAACTGTAGCTGGCCCATCAGCTCAACCGGCAAGCGGCTTAATATAGTAATGTCGGTTAAGACCTTAACCGCGGAAATTTACCAGATCCAGGTCCATCCGAACCTGCAGGGCTTCTTCATCGGCCAGGACAGTCTATATAACCGTGACGGCCTTTACGGCACCCCTTACGGAGATTACGAGGACAATGCCGAACGCTTTATCTTTTTAAGCCGGGCCGTACCCGAGATGATCAAAGACCTGGAGCTCGATATTGATGTCTGTCACTGCCATGAATGGCATACTGGCCTGATCCCCGCTTACTTGAAGACCCTGTACCAGGATGTTCCCCGCATCTCCCAGATATCTACCCTCTATACCGTTCACAATGTTGGTTGGCAGGGCATCTTCCCTCATTATGATATGCCCTTAACCGGTCTGGGTTGGGAATTCTTTAACACCAAGACTATGGAGTTTTATGGTAAGATAAATTTAATGAAGACCGGATTGGTATTTGCCGATCTGATCAGTACGGTAAGCGAGACCTACCGCCAGGAAATTTTAACTCCGGAATATGGTAATGGTCTGGAAGGAGTTTTCCAAGAACGGGCTCAAGATTTTTACGGGGTGCTGAATGGTGTTGACTATGATATCTGGGATCCAGCCCATGATAATCTCATTGCCGCGTCGTTTAGTCCGAGCCAGCCCGCGGGTAAAAAAATCTGTAAGGCTGACCTGGCTAAATACTTTGAGTTGGAAATCCCTGAGGAGCAGCCCTTGATCGGCATGACCACCAGACTCACGGAGCGCAAGGGCATCGAGTTGGTACGAGATCTCATGGAAGACCTGATGAATTTAAAGGTGGCCTTTGTCATTCAGGCCACCGGGGAAGAGCGCTACCAATATTTTTTCAATGAATTCCAGCAGCGCCATCCGCACCAGATGGGGGTCAGAATCGGTTATGCCGAGGAACTGGCCCACAAAATCATCGCCGGCGCCGATATCTTTCTGATGCCGTCCCGCTATGAACCCTGTGGACTTGATCAGCTCTATTGTCTGCGTTACGGCACCATTCCGGTAGTCCGGGCGACAGGAGGATTGGACGAAACCATCCAAGATTATGACCCTCAGCGCCAGACCGGAACCGGCTTCAAGTTCTACGATTACCGGGCCGCCGAGCTATGGGGTGCTATTAAACGAGCCCTAGCGCTTTATCAGGATCAGATTGCCTGGAAGCAACTGATGAAGCAAGCCATGGCGCAGAATTTTTCTTGGGATAAATCGGTCCAGAAATATTTGGAGCTTTATGCGAAGGCGAAACAGAAAAAATCGCCTTCTCAATGAGTAGCTTAACCTGGGACAATGTCTGATCAATTGGGATTTTTAACCCAACTCATCGAGCTGTTCACCTCCTCGGTCAGCTATGGCGAGCGCCTGGATAACTTTGTCCATCTTTTGGCGCGCAACCTGAACTTTGATCTGGCCCTGTTCTTTGTCCTGGAAAAAGAAAAACAGCGCCTGCTCCTTAATACCAGCAGTCAGGGGCCAGTATCACCGTCCCAACTTTCAAACCCTGGCCAGTTTTGCGGTGGCCGACGACAACTTCTTATATGGGGTGCTGCTCCTGGTGGACAAAAAGCGTCGGAAGCTGGATACTGCCACCCTCAAGTTGATCAAGTTAGCCTGCTTGATGTTAGCCGGGACCATCCGTCAGGCCTTGCGCCATGATGAGACCAAGAAACGCATCGCTGAACTCTCGGGCCTGTACGAAATCGGCATGGCTACCAGTGCCACCATGGAACTGGATGCCCTGTTGGAACGCATTCTCAGTACCGCGGCTAAAGTTATCAACGCGCGGGGGGCGATCTTAAGAATCATCGATGAACAGACCGGTATGCCGCGGGTGGCCTCCGAATACGGCGAGGTCTCTGAGACCTCGGCCTGCCTGTTAACCTCGAACTTAGAGACGGCCGTGGTCAGTGGAGAACTGCCCTTTGTGGCCACCACTCTGCCTGATCACCAGGGCCACCTTCATTCTTATTTAGGCGTACCCTTAAATTTCAAGGGACATTTAAAGGGGATGCTCTGCGTCTTTGATAAGATGTCCGAAACCCTGGAATTCCAGGAATTTGATGCCGAGAATCGCCAGCTGCTCTTCACTATGGCCGGGATGATTTCTAGCAGCATCGAAAACGCCCTGACTTTTCGAGAGTTGGAAACCCTGGCGGAGAAAAATGAACGGATGGTCCGTGTCCTGACGGTACTGCAGGAAATTTCCTGGGCCTTGATGACCACCGTCCGGATGGAGAAAATTCTTGATATAATTCTTAATGCCCTCACTTTAGAGAGTGGCTTGGCATATGATCGGGCCGTGGTCTTGCTGGTCAACGAAGACCGTCATGTCTTAAAGGCAGTTAAAGGGGTGTTCCGCAAACCCAGTCCGCCCACCTTGCCTTTGCGCGAAGCCTTGATGGTACCCGTCGAAGTCCGGACCGAGAGCGAAATAGAGAAGCTGCTTTCGCAATTACAAATAACCTTACAGGAAGATAAGGGTATCTTAGCCCGTACCGTGCTGCAGAAAAAAACCTTTCATATTGCTCAGGCAGAGCAAGATGCGCGGGTTAATCAGGAATTACGGCGGGCTTATGATCTCCAGGAATTCGTCTCCGTGCCACTGATCGTCAAAGATCAGGTGACCGGCGTTATAGTAGTTGATAATCAGCAGTCCAAACGGGCCATTCGGGATGAAGATGTCCAGATCCTAAACATGTTTGCCAACCAGGCTGTCCTGGCCATTGAAAACTCCCGGCTCTACAGTACTATCGAAGCCAATAACCGCGAATTGTCGCTTATCCGGGAGCGGATGTTGGAGTCCGACCGTTTGGCTGCCTTAAGTGGTCTGGCTCAGGGCATGGCCCATGAAATCCGCAACCCCCTGACCTCGATCGGCGGCTTTGCGCGGCGGATAAGTAAAAAGGTCGGCAAGAATTCTCCACTCCGTCATGATGTAGAGGTCATTACCCAAGAAGTCGAACGCTTGGAAAAACTGCTACGCGAAGTCTTGGACTTCTCCGGGGTCAACCTGGGTTACTACGAAGAACACGATCTCAATCAGATAATTGAAGATGCGCTGACTCTGATCAAACGGGATCTGGTGGCCAGCAATATCAAGGTCGCCAAAGATTTCGCGCTGCTGCCCAATGTTCACTGTGATGATCGTCAGATTAAACAGGTTTTTTACAACCTGTTTCAAAATGCCCGCCAGGCCATGGACAAAGGGGGGACCCTGACCATCCGCACTTATCCGATGGAAAAGTCGGATGGTCTCTACGCCGCGGCCGCGGTTTCGGATACTGGTGGCGGTATCCCACTAGAATTGTTGCATAATATTTTTAACCCCTTTTTTACCACCAAGGAGTTTGGCACCGGCCTCGGGCTTTCCATTGCCGAACGCATCGTTTCCCGCCACTACGGGCAGATCGAAATCATTAATGAATTGGGTAAGGGGGTTACCTTTATTGTTACTCTGCCGATTGCCAAATATTGTCTGATTAAATCAACTGAAGACCAGGAAGCCCAAACCTAACGAGATCTGGCATCAATGGCTTCGGACGCTATTTTAGAGGAGGTTAAGGATGAAAAAAATTCTGGTCGCAGATGACGAAATGAGCATCCGTCTGCTATACAGTGAGGAACTGAAAGACGAAGGATACGAAGTCCTGACTGCCGCCGATGGCCGGGAAGCACTGGACATTGTCGAAAAAAATCCCCTGGACCTGGTTATTCTGGACATCAAGATGCCAGAAATGAGCGGTATTGAAGTACTCCGGCAAATCAAGGAAAAGAATCCTAACTTACCCGTGCTCCTGAGCTCGGCCTACAGTGAATATAAACAGGACTTTGGGACCTGGGCCTCCGAGGAATATCTGGTCAAATCTTCCGATCTCGAGGATCTGAAAGCCGCGGTCAAAAGACACCTGCAAGATTAACACGTTTCGCGCCGCTCACGGCCGAGCCGGCGGTGAAAAATATAAAGTGGTGGCAAAATTAGTCAGCGTGGGTTTATTGATAAAATTTACTCATAAAAAGTGGCCGGTTTCGGACCCACCGGGCTTTACTAGCGCCTGAAACCTGACTGGTGCGGCAGCTCGGCAGGGACAGAGCCAACCTTTCCTCAACCCACTAAAGCTCCTACCACAATCAGGGTTAGAATTCCGCAAATCATCAGATAGAAGCCCGAGGCCAGTAAAAGGGCCACCACGGCCCACAGGCTGGACAACCCAAAAACCCGAACCAGAGCCTTAAATTCCAGAATCAGACACCACAGGCTGGCTACCATACCGCCCAAGAACGGAATAAAAGTAGCTACTAAAGGAGCATGGCTATAAGCTATGACCCGAAAGGCGGCGCCAAAGCTAGGGTCTCGTCCCCCCACCAGCAACAGGGCCAACTGGAGAAACAGGCTTCTGACAAACTGGGTAATGACTACCAAAAGCGGCACCAGCAGAGCCACGCCGACCACGATTTTTGGCCCGATATTAAATGACTTAAAGACTGCCAGGGACAACCACGACCCCATCTTGCCGATTACTAGCAGTTGGATTAATTGCCAATAACCGGAGGTCAGCAGCCCGATGGTCCCTAAAATCAGCGCAAAGCCCAGGGGCGCACCTAAGCCTGCTTGCGGCTCCAGGTGTTGAAAAAACTCCCCCGGACGGCTTAAGATCATCCGGATGGTGCGGAATAACGCCACTAATACCGGTAATTCCGGGTCTTCCCAGGGGATCGACACCCGGAGGGCGGGGGCATAAGTTTCCCCGGCGTCATTTTCGACCCAGTCCACTGGCAGATTCATAATTGCGCCCGGTCCATTAACTCTTTAATCGCCTTGGGTTGATCAATGCCGTAAAACATGATCGGCTGCTTATCAGCCGGTCGCGGTTTAACGATAATATTACCCACCTGGAGCAGGGTTTGGGTCAGTCCGCGTCGCATCTCTATCTGGTCGATCTCATCCCAGGCCAGTGTTTCCTGTTGCCCGGGAAAGCGTCTGATCTTTTTGACGCCCTGAGGGGAAATCCGGTATTCCTGGCTCCATTTCAGATAAACCACGCCCAGAAGCAAGATTATCCCGATGATCAACCCCCGTCTAGGAGTTAATCCGAGTTGCCCACTGAATTCCGGATTTAGGTAAGGCCCCAAAACACAGAGGCCGATAGCAACATAATAGACTAGGAAGGCCCGCCAGGAGGGAGTAATGATTTTGGTTTCAGAAATAGCCATGTTTAGCTGTCCTCCGTTATGACCCCGGCTTAGCAGATGATACCGTTTCAGTTAAAGGATTAGCGATAGACGATTTGGAACCCCGCCTGGTCTCCCACATAAGGCTCCCACTGGATCTTTACCTCCTGGACCACGGCGTGCGGCGGGCCCTGATGACACCAGGCAATGACCTGCTCCACCGCCTTTTGGGGGCCTTCCAACAGGGCCTCGACCCCGCCCCCGCGCAGATTACGCACCCAGCCGTTAACGCCGTAGCGACGGGCTTCATCCCGGGTACTGGCCCGGAAAAAGACCCCTTGAACCATTCCTTGGATTAACACCCGCGCCCGGACCAACTCCTCTGTGCTCATACGCTCCTCCTCAATAAAGCTTCAAAGGCCGCTTCATCCAGGATCGTCACCCCCAGGGCCTGAGCCTTGGCATACTTACTGCCCGGTTCGGACCCAACCACGACATAATCGGTTTTAGCCGATACCGCGGAACTGACCTTGCCGCCACGGGCCACGACCAGGGCCTTGGCTTCGTCCCGGGAATATTTTTCCAGGCCTCCGGTAAAGACGAAGGTCTTACCGGCCAGGGGCAGCTTGGCAGGCCGTTCCGGGGTTTCGATTTCCAGCCCGGCGGCCTGAAGTTCATCCAGTAATCGTAGATTACGGGGATTCCGAAAATAATCCCGGATACTGGCAGCCACCTGGGGGCCAACCCCTTCCACCTGAAGAAGCTCGGCCTCACTGGCCTGCTTTAGGGCTTCCAGGGATTGGAAATGTTGGGCCAAAAGCTGGGCCGTAGCTTCTCCCACATAGCGGATGCCCAAGGCATAGATAAACCGCGCCAACGACACCCGTTTGCGGCCTTGAATGGCGGCTATGATGTTTTGGGCGGATTTTTCGGCAAATCTCTCCAGGGGGATCAGGTCGGCTTCGGTTAAGCTGTACATATCACTTAGGTTTTGTATTAGTCCATTATCCACCAGTTGATCAACGATCTTTTCCCCCAGGCCGTCGATGTCCATAGCCCCCTTGCTGGCAAAATGGCGAATCGACCGTTTGAGCACCGCCACGCAGTCCGGGTTGGGGCAGCGGGTGACCGCCTCCCCGGCGGGCCGCACCAGTTTCGTGCCGCATACCGGACAATGGGTCGGCATCTCAAAAGGCACGGTATGCTCCGGCCGACGTTCTTTGATAACCATGACCACTTCCGGAATCACGTCTCCGGCCCGCTGAATCAGGACCCAGTCTCCGGCCCGCACATCTTTGCGCCGCACCTCATCTTCATTATGCAAGGTGGCCCGGCTGACCGTCACCCCGCCCACTTCGACCGGGTCCATGAGCGCGGTCGGAGTCACCGCGCCGGTGCGGCCGACATTGACCCGGATTTCCCGCACCCGGGTGGTAGCCTGGGTGGCGGCGAACTTGTAAGCCAAGGCCCAGCGAGGGCTACGGGCCTTAATGCCCAGGCGTTCCTGCAGCGCTATGGAGTTGACCTTGATTACCACGCCGTCAATCTCGTAAGGCAGGGCGGGCCGTTGTTGCTCCAGCCGATGATGATAGGCGATAGCCGCGTCGATGCCCGTCACCTGCTCAATGTAGGGGTTGGTCCGCAGGCCCCAGGCCGCCAGCTGCTGCAAGATCTCCCAGTGGCTGGCAAACTCATGGCCGCTTACCTCTCCCACCCCGTAACAAAAGATATTCAGCGGCCGTTGCGCGGTAATGCTGGAGTCGAGTTGCCGCAAGGACCCGGCCGCGGCATTACGGGGATTGGCAAAGGGCTGCTCCCCCTGGGCCAACCGCTGCTCATTCAATTTTTTGAAATCCGCTCTTTCAATATAAACTTCGCCCCGCACCTCCAGGCGGGCCGGTATAGGTTCGCCACTTTTGAGCAATACCAGAGGAATGGTACGGATGGTCTTGAGATTCTGGGTGACATTTTCCCCCCGCCAGCCATCGCCGCGGGTCGATCCGACCTGCAGTTGGCCGTTTTCATAGACCAACTCGACCGCCACCCCATCCATTTTAGGTTCCACCACGTAATCGAATTGCTCTTCAGTACGCAAAAAACGTTGCAGACGTTGCTGAAACTCCCGTGTCTCGCCCTCGCTAAAGGCATTTTCCAAAGACAACATCGGGATGCGATGGGTAACGGTCTCAAACTTTTCTAACGGCGGGGCCCCGACTCGTTGGGTCGGCGAGTCCGGGGTGACCAGTTCCGGGTACTGCTCTTCCAGGCGCTGCAGTTCCTCCATTAATCGGTCAAATTCGGCATCAGAAATCTCCGGCGCATCCAGCACATAATAGCGGTAATTGTGATAATGAATCTGCTCCCGCAACTGGGCGGCGCGCTGCCGAATTTGGGGATCTGGAGGTTTAGAAGCAGCCGGTGCCATGCTTAAAAATGCCTCACCAAAGACTTATTGCGACTCATCAAGATGCCGTGAGCTGGTCTCGGACCAGGGTTGTCATTTCTTCAGCCAAACGAATAGCCTGCCGGGCAAGTTTTCTCATAAAGCACCACTTCTTTCTGCAACAGATTCTTGAGAAACGGTCTCTCCCGTAAAGCCGCAAATTCCTCCGGGGTGTAACAGAACAGGTCCAGATCCAGCGGTAGGGCCAAAAGCCCGTAAAGCTGGCGGAGTCGCTCTGGAAAGGGTAGCTCGGTTCGCATGATTACCAAAATATCCAGGTCAGTAAACAGATCAACCCGGCCCCGGGCGTCAGAGCCGACCAGGCTGAGGCTTCCACCTCTTCCAAGGTCGATAATTTAGCTATCAAGCGGTCTAATGATTCTTGTCACCGAGCCGTATAAGCCGCCCGTTTCTGATGCAGTAGATCAGCCACCTCGAGCAATTCTGTATTTTAGAAACCTGGAGCGATATTTATGTTCCAGCTCAACATCGACTTTTACCAAACCCTGCTTAATTAACTTGGCATTAACGAAGGTCTTATTGGCCAAATATAGATAGGCCCAGGAGTTTTTTTCATGATCAGATTTTAGGTGGTCATCGAAGCGTAAATATACCTTGGTGCCGTTGACCAGGTTGCTTAGAAACTCCATGGCCTGTTCGTGTTGCTCAGGATCCTCCTTCACCCCTAATAACCGCACCGTCTGGCCGTCATTAAGCAGGACCAGGGTCGGCGACAACACCTCTTTGACCCGGTAATGATCCCGGAGGCGTGGGGTTTGCAAATCAATTTGCGACCCAAAGGTCTGCCGCTTGG
>MUKC01000081.1 GCA_002049795.1 Desulfobacca sp. 4484_104
AGAAGCTGAGGAAGAATTCCCGCTAGGGATTGGAAAACCGTCTTACTGCATGCGACATCCTCTACCCTTTTGTCTAGAAGCAGGGAGATTTCCTAAAGTTAGGCGACGAAATTGAACAGACGAGACTTGCAGAAACCTGTTGATCCGGAAGAACAATTTCGTATCATTAAGAGGCAAGCTGAGGAACTTGTTTGGGAGGTGACGAAGGCCTATCCTGATACTACCCCCCATGTTTTGGCTAGAAAGGTTAAGGAAACTTGGCATAATCGTCCGCTGGATGCTGACAAAATTAACCTGCTTTGGGTAAGCCCTTGCCTCTGTCTTGAGGATGGCTTTCGGGGAGAAAGCAAGATGATTTATGTAGAAATCTAGCTGTAAGCAGGACAAACTCCCGCCTTCACCGCGCTTATAACAGTAAAGGAAGTAAGATACTGTGTTTGTGGTGATTTCTTATGACATTGAAGATGACCGGCGGCGAACCAAAGTCCGCCAAACTTTGCGAGATTATGGTAAATGGGTCCAATTCAGTGTCTTTGAATGCAATCTTCCCCGCCCCCAGTTTGAAAGATTGCGGCATCAGTTAGCCTCGTTAATCTGCATGGATCGCCAGGACAGTATCCGGTTTTATTTCTTGTGTGAAAACTGCCAGGGTAAAATAGCACGTCTTGGTTGTCCAGAGCCTCAAGAACCAGATAGTTTGCTGGTCGTATAAATAGACCCAGGGGACGGTTCTGCCTGTCCACTTGCGCATTACTACTTCCACAACCCCTTAAATTTAGTTCCTCTCCCCCAGGTGCACGATAACTGGGGTCCCATCCGTATTCTGCAATAAGTCAGGTTCAGGCTTTCACTCCTGCACGATTTTGGTCATTAGGATTGTTTCTTTTGGTGTATTGGTTCTCATATCTTTTTTCCCAGGAGGTGCTTTGTGCTTTCCCTGCTCCTGACTTTTTTGCCTGAGGAGTGCTGGCTGCTGCTGTTGCAGCTGGCCGGGCTGTTGATTATTGTCGGGGCGCGGCGGACCGGCTTCCGTCTTTTCGGCCTGGTTTGTCTTTTAGCGTTTGCCGCTCCCTTTCTCGACTCCCTGCTGGCGGCGCTGCCCCCGGAAGTGGTTAATCTTCTGATCCTGATTTTCCCCCTCCTGCTCATATCGCTGGTCGTGCGGCTGATCTTTGGGCGGGACGTTTGGGCCCAACTGGTCGGCCGGTTGCTCTATGATCTGCTCCGCGCTCCGTTTCGCTTCCTGGGCTGGCTGTGGCGCGGTTCTCGCCGAATTTAAGGAAAAAATATGATTCAGATTCACGGACGGGTGACCCATCTGCAGATTTATGAGGAGGAAGGAGGGCATGACTGGTTTTTATGCCTCTCCAGGTTTTGCTGGTATGGCATCTGCGTGGCCGCTCCCTTGTCGGTGTGGCGTTTCTTTTATGACCTTGGGGGCCTGGTTTATGCGATCCTGGGTGTTTTGATGCTGGCAGTGATAATCCGTCTGCTGGGGCCAATCCAAGTATTGGCCTTTGATGAGGTCATGTGTCGGTTGTTTCCCCGGCTGCGCGCGGCTTTCCGTCTGGGTCTGGTGCGGATCTGGGATCTGCGTTTACGGCTGGCCAATAATCAGGAGGTCGCTTGCCTGCTCCGAGGCGACCTGGTGGGTGCGGCTCCAGTAGTGGGGGACCGACTTCGACTGCAGGGCCGCATTCGGGGCGGAACTTTGAGGGTACACTCCGGGACCAACGAGACTACTGGTGCCTTAGTGGCGCCGCGTCCGGTGCGCACCGGCTGGGTATTGGCCATTACCGCGGCCGTGTTGGGATTTTTTATCCTGTATCTCTATGGCGTGTTCGATGAGCCACTCTACGGGTTGTTGGCCTACCTATTGGACATCGAGGAACAGAGCTGAATGTCTCCTGTAACCCGGACTACCCGACTAACTCAGAAAAATTGGCTGCACGATATTCGGTAAGGAGGTTGTTATAAGGGATATGGAGACCGAATTTATCACTTCCATGCTGGCCTTAGAGTATTGTAGATCCTGGTTGCCGAGGCATCTTTTTATTGATCGCCTTCCCAAGGGCCGGGGACGCTATTCGCGGCCGCGACAAAAAAAGCGGTTTCGGCTCCTGCTTCAGGAATGGGAGTTAGCCTAAATGACAACCCCGCCAGCATCGGAGAGCATGACTTTAACCAGCACCGCTGACCACCGTAAAGGTGCGTTGAGCCTAATTCTGGTTATCATCCTGGTCCTGGGCTGGTCCAGCCCGGCCGCGGCTTGGCTCTTTCATGCCACCCGCCGGGCCGCGGCCCGTTCCATCCTGAGAAGGGGAGTCAATCCTGCCAAACTGCACAGTAAGGCGCGCTTTGGCTCTGGGCTTTACCTTTCCCGTCGACGTTCTACCGCCTTAGCAGAGAAAGGCGCCTCCAGCGCGGTAGTGAAGTTTAAAAGTAGCCGTGCGTTAGATAAGAGAACTGTCGACTTCCGCCAACCAACCTCCCGGAGCATTAAGGCTCGCCTGGGGAATAGTGATCTGCGCGGGGCAATTAAAAAATCCATCATTGGTCCCAAACTGGGGCGAAAACTGGGCCGTTGGGGCGGGAAGCAAGGCAAGGTCATCGAATACCGCTCGGCCCAGACTGGAGGCAGCAATCTGGTCATTCCCAAGCAGGTCTTGCAAAAGCACCCCAACCTGGTGCGATCGATCAGTGCACGATAATCGGTATGTTGGTTGTTATAAGTAACAACAGCAGCAACAATAAGGAGACCACACCCCTATGGTAGAGCAATTCATTCGCCGCAGTATCGTTCTCATCATCTGCCTTAGCTGCCAAGTAGGGTGTGTATTACTCGAAGGTATGGTACTCCTGGCCAATTATTTGGCCTGCGTCGCGGCCTTTCAGCTGTTGAATTACGAGACCAAGCCGTTGCACCTGGATGAGCTCATTGGTTGGCTCTTTGGGGCTTTTGTTCCCGACGCGACTCTGTGTCATTTCTATGCCTTGAGCCTGGTTCTGACTCAGGCCCTGGGGTTAAACCTGCTATTCCATTATGCCTTTAGTATTATTAAGCTGCATAGGGATCGCCGATGGTATTTATCTCACAATGATATGGTCAATGCCCATGAGGCGTTGGGCCAGATGTGGATGAATCTTCTTTTCCTACTAATTGTGGCCATCCCTTTGGCGCTCATCATCTTTTGGGATGTATATCTGTTTCGCTATCGGGGCGTGGTCAATATGTTGGGTCTGGAAGACGGCGTGCAGGCGGCCATCACCGTAAAAAATTGGGACCTGCAGCTTAAGGAGCACGCTCACTTATTTGGGTGGTTTTTGACGC
This sequence comes from Desulfobacca sp. 4484_104, assembly GCA_002049795.1. Classification (GTDB taxonomy): domain Bacteria; phylum Desulfobacterota; class Desulfobaccia; order Desulfobaccales; family Desulfobaccaceae; genus Desulfobacca_B. The sequence continues at coordinate 3,332 of MUKC01000081.1, forward strand.
ACATCGGAGCATGGGGATATATTGCTGCCACGGCCCTCTCCTGTCTGTTATTTGAAAATTTCTTGATGAAAACCCAGGACAACTGGATCCGGTGGGTGGAGACAGTGAGAGGATTGTTCCAGTCTGAAACGGCGGTCCTGAGTCAACCAGCCTACGCCAACGGCTATGCCAAGGGTCCAGCGATTACCGGTAGAGGCGCAGCCCAGCCGCAGCCTGAGCTCACGACTGGGCCAGCCTCACCACCACCGCAAACACCTGTCAGTCCACGGCCGACTTCGGGGGGACAAACTTCTGAACCCCACTCTGAGCCTCCGGTCCGACCGCAGCAGCCTGAGGTAGCGGGGGAGACGGTGGATCGCCCGGTGATCGGCGGCCAGCCGGGTGAGATGGTCAGCCTAGCAGCGGCCTTGCAAAATCAGCAGCGGTTTTATGTTGACCCGGCCACCCATCAGGTCTGGGACCGGCAAGCCTATGAACAACTTTTTGGCCCACGGGAGGCAGCCTAATGCAAAAAATTGCCCAAGTAATTCTCTGGTCTATGCTTTGCCTGGGGATGCTGGTGTGCTGGGAGGCCCATGCCCAAGCCGCGCTCAAGCCCTACAACAAGGTGGCCATCCTCATCGATGGCTCCGGCTCCTACAAAAACCGGCAAGCCCAGGCGGTGGCCCAGGCCGTAGCCCTGCTGGAAGAAATGGCCCAGGCGAAATTTCGCCGTTGGGAGCAAAGCGATGAAATCATCCTCATTGCCCTGGACGCCATACCTGATGTCATCTTCCAGGGCAGCCTCAAGGAACTAAAAACAGTGGCACCCGACGCCTGGGTGGCCCGCTTCAAGGCTCGGGCCGACTATGTGCAACACACCGATCTAGTGGCGGCCTTCAACCTGGCCCTGCGACACATAGAGGGCGACCCTCGTTACGTCAGCAAACATCTCATCGCCTTCACTGATTTGATCCACGATCCCAGCGGCGGGCCGGCCCCCAAGAAAGGCAAGGCTGCGCCGCCGCCGGCTGAGTTCCCCTTTGCCGGGCTGGAAGGGGTGGCGGTAACTATCCTCTGGTGCCCATATCCCCAGAAACAGGCCTGGCTGCCGGTGCTGCGAGATAACGGACTCGGGGAGACGTTTCAGATCTACACCGTAAGCGAATCAGGGGTCGTCAAGCTGACACCGCCCCCCAAACCCAAGGTGGAACAAGATGAAGGGGAGCAGGCGGCCCAGCGGCAGCGGGTGCGGTCCTGGTTCTCGCTCATAGTCTGGTGTATGGCGGCGCTAGCCGCCTCCATCATTATCCTGCCGGTGGTCGGATTGATCTGGCGTCGGCTGCGGGGGCATCCCCGGCTGCCAGGCGCGCCCAGAACACCGACACTTAATCACCCCCCTAGTGATAAGTTGAACGAGCCGGAGCAACATTAACCAGAAGAGCATATCATGACAGAGCAGATTTACAATTTCGCCGTCTTTACCGACTCCCTGCACCGGGTGATCCAGGCCAGCCGCCTCTACGGGGTCTACCGCGCCTGTCTGTTGACAACCCGGGACCGCAGCTACGCCCTGAGTATCCTACAAGCCGCAGAAGAGCGGCGGTGTGGTAATCCTAGAGGACTGTCTGCAGTATCTCCGGGACGACCAGGGGGATTCCCGCATGCGCATGCTCCTATCCACCATGCTCTATACCCCGGGCGGTAGCCCCGGGGTGGTACTCCTCTTTCTGGAGCCGCCCGCGGCGGCCAACCAGGCGCCGTCTATGCTGGCCGACCAGTTCGTCCGCTTCGACATTCCCTACCCCCGGCTCCTGGAGTTGGAGGAGATCGCCAAGGCGGAGATTGCCGCGGGGTTGGCCCGGAACAACCAACCCCTAAACCACAGCCTGATCCAACAGGAGGGCGAGCGGCTGGCCACCTGCCTGGTGGGTTTGACCCACAGCGCCGCCCGCAACGCCCTGCGGGATACCCTGGCTGCCGATCCCCAGGACTTCACCGGGGCTTTTAACCAGCTGCAGAGCCGCAAGACCGAGCAGCTGCGTCGGGAACTGGCCATGAACGTGCTGGACACCGTACAGGTGGAAGAACCCATCGGCCTGGAAAACTTGGTGGACTACCTGATGATGGTGCAGTCCCGGATGCGTCTCACCGGGCGGGAACGGGCCCGGGGCATCCTCCTCATCGGCCCGCCGGGCACCGGCAAGACCATGCTGGCCCGGGCTATTGGCCGCCTGGTGCACCTGCCGGTGGTGGAGTTCCGCATCGCCGCCCTGATGAACTCCTACCTGGGGGAAACGGAGCAACGCTTTGCCCGGGCCTTCGCCACCCTGGAAGCCATGAGCCCCAATATCGTCTTCATTGACGAGCTGGAGAAGGCCTTCGGTGACTCCCAGGAACGGGACGGCGGCACCATGATGCGGGTAACCGGGTCGATCCTGTCCTGGCTGAGCGACAACCCTTTTCCTAACTTCATCATCGGCACCTCCAATTCCCTGGCCCGGATGGGGGAGATCGGCCTGACCATGACCAGGTCGGAGCGGTTTGACGCCGCCTTCTTCGTGGATGTGCCCTGCCATGAAGCCCGGTATCGGATGCTGACCCGGTGGCTGGCCGACAAAGTAGAACAACCCGAGGAGATGGCGGCGATCTTGGCCCAGGAGACTGAAAAGTTTTCCGGCGCAGACCTGCACAGCCTGGTCAAGACCGCTGCCGGGTGGGCGGCTTACCACAACCAACCCCTGACCCTGGAACGGCTGCGCCAGGAGGTCAACACCAAACGGCCCCGGGTCCAGGCCCTTTACGACCAGTTCCAGGAACTGCGGCGCTGGGGCCGGCTCAATTGCCTGCCGGCCGGGCCCAGCGAGTGAGTGCACGGTTTTGGCAGAGGTGATTGTTTTGAGGAATAGATGGGTTGGTTCTTGGGAGAGGGGGCCAGCCCCCTTCTCCCGAACCCTGGTTTGGGGGTGGGGAGGGGAGAAAAATTCAACCACTGGTCACCGATCGGCCTCCGGGCCCGACAAAAAAGAAAGGAACGCCAAATGAGTCACAATGATCTGCAAACCGGCACCCCAAGGCTACGCAATCCCTATGCCCTGCCAGCCCGGCAGCGAGGCCGCCGGATCCTCAAAGACCGACGGCAGGGCCGGGGCGGCGCCCGGGACGGGCCGCGGCGCTGGCTCAGCGCTTACCTGCAGGAACAGCTCACCCCCGACAAGGAGGCAACGCCATGAGTAACGTCAGCACAGTAACCCCGTATCATTCAACCAGCAGTGGACCGGGAGTGGGGTCAGCTTTGGCTGGCGCCGTCATCGGCCTGGCCGGTGCCTGTGTGGTGGGTGCCGTGGCGGGCAGCATCGTCCTGGCACGGTGGCTGGCCGAAGAGACCCCAGCCGAACGGCAGGCCCGGGAGCGGGCCCAGGCACAGCGCCGCCGGGAACGGCTGCAGTCGGCGCCGCGGCAGCTGGCCGGCAGCCAAGCACCGGAGCCTTTAGCCCGACCGGCAGGGGGAGAGGCACCCATCGTCAGTGCTGCCCTACATCTGCGCCAAGCCGAGTCCCTGGTGCGCAGCGCCGAGAAGTTAGGCTACCGCCCTGAGCCTTTGGTGCAACCTCAGGCCTCGCTGCCGCAACCGCCGTATCTCTGTCTGCGGGGGCCCAGCGGCGAGCGGGTGGCAATCGAACCACGGCCCGAGGGCGGCTTGCTGCTCCACACTGTCCAGCAGCCGCAGCGGTTGCAGACCCTGATCCGCCAGCATACCCTGGACCAGGTAGTGTCGCACCTGCAGCGAGCCGGCCATCAGGTCCAGACAACCACAATGACCAATGGGGAGACGCAGATTCTGGCCCGAGAGCAGAATCCCCACCTACGGGGCGGAGCCGCCGAGGTCAAGGCGCAAATTGCTACCGATGGGACTGTCTGGGTGGATATCAACCGAGTCCGCGGCAACCGCTGCGAAGAGATTGTCCAGGGCATCGCTCAAGCAATGGGAGGTCAGGTAACCGGTATGAAAAAGAAAGACGCCTACTTCCAGATGCCTGGCGAACCCACCCGGACCAAGATGAGAGTATAATTATGATACCCACCCGGATACGTATCGATGATGCTGGCCGCCTGGAGGTTGTTGATCCCAGCTTCGCCGCAGTGCGACTTCTGCGGGCCATTGATCCCGGCTTTAAGGTTGTGCAGGCACCGCTCCCCGGCTTTACTGCCCCGCGGCTCCTGCGTACCCGTCGTCTGGCTACGGGGAAGTCGCACCGCCAACTGGCGGAGGCATCTGAGGATGCCCTGTGGGAGCTGCATGGAGAACTGCTGACGCGGCAGCCGGAGGATGATGGGTGTGCTCCGGCTGGAGAAAAAGAGGCGTCCCTGCTGGATCTCAAGGTCGAGCTGGCCCGCCGCCAGCTCTTTGCTTGCCGTCTCTGCGGCCAACAATGCCGGGTAAATCGCTGGCAAGGAGCCCTGGGGGAGTGCGGCCTGGGCACTGGGGCCAAGGTAGTCAGTCATTTTGTTCACATTGCCGAAGAACCCCTCATCAACCCCTCCCTGAATCTGCAACTAGCCGGGTGTGGTCTGCGCTGTCGCTTCTGCCAACAGGGAGAACTGCTGAACCCGGCGGCAGTAAACGCCCCCTGGCTCAGTTCGACAACGTGGGCGCAATTGCGGCTGCAAGGAGCCCGCTCCTTCACTTTAATCGGCGGTAATCCGGATGAATCGTTGTACGCCGTCCTGCGATTTTTAAAGACTGCTCCGGCTGCCTGGAGACTGCCCCTGGTCTGGAACTGTCATGGATACAGCAGTCCGGTGACGCTCAGTCTATTGGATGGCCTGGTGGATGTCTATGTGCCGGATTACAAATTTGGTAGGAATCAATGTGGCCAAAAGTTATCTGGAGCGAAAAATTATCCAGCCATCGCCCAGGAGGCAATCAAGGCCATGCTTGCCCAAGGAGTTCCGGTGATTGTCCGCCTGTTGGTGCTGCCTGGCCACTTTGATTGTTGTCATAGACCAGGATTGGTATTTTTGGCTGCCATTAAAGACCAAGGCCAGCTTTGGGTTTCGGTGCGAGGGCAATATTGTCCTGATTGGCTGATCGGCCCGGAAGATGGGGAACTAGCCCGAAGGGTCACCCCCGCAGAAGTCAGGGCGGTTATCCAGGCGGGCCGCACCTTGGGCCTGAGGCTGATCACAGACTGAAAGGATGTGACATGTAGCGGTTGCAAGATTATTGGGTAGAATAGATGTAGTTATTAAAAAAAGATTCATCCACAAAAAACAGCTAAGGAGGCAGGATGGAGCACTTCCAAGAAAAAGTTCGGTGTCACGCCAATCCTAATGTCTTTGGGGTAGATAATGCTCGCGTACTCAGGGATATGCTCCAGGAGCTGCACCGACAATATGCTCTTCCCCCCAGCTCTTTAGCTCGCATCTTACATGTAGATCAAGGCTGGGTCGCCAAGACCCTGCGAGAACTGAGAAAGCAAAACTATTAGATAACTGCGGAGGATAGCCTATGCCTGGTATGCCAAGTTATTTCCCCTGTCTGTGGTCGCGGCCTTGTGGAAAGCAATTTCTGGTCACCGCGGGATTAAAATTAGAGGCTTTGTTGCTGGCCGGTATTCTGGAGGATGAATCAGAGGCAAAGAACCAGGTTTACCTGGCCAATCAGTTGAATCCGCGGTATTCGTGCCAGTGGCAGAGCAGTTGTCGGCTGGTCCAGAATTTAAGCGCCTGGTCAGCGGAAACTTTTGTTGAGTTGCATTGGACCAGTTGGCCCAATTTGGAAGCCCCTGCTCATGGCAAAATCGATCTTACCCTTACCCTAAACTGCCTAGCCACTACGGAGAACCAGGCCCAAGAAGAGGTGCTGGCCCGATACCTGCCTTTCCATGCCTTGCTGCTCAGCCATCATCATGAAGCGGTTTTCTCTCCTCTACAGGATCAAGCGGAGCTTAAAGCTCGGGTAGAGCCCTTCCTGCCCCAGCACTGCCTGGCCCTGGTGCGGCGACTACAGCCTTTGAGCTTAAAGCTCGACCTGCCTTTGGCCACAACGGCTATTGGCTTTTTGGAGCCGCGGACTACTAAAGGACCATCTAAGGCCGACGAGACCTGGTTAGAGCATCTGTTTCCCTGGCTACCATCATTCGATCCGTTGCACAAGCTGGCCGATTTTTTGCTCTGGTATCCAGAACCGGTGTGGTTGTGCATACGGCTGCAGCCGCATCCGCAGCCTCAGGTGGAGAAAAACTTGCTCCTTGAGACCGTCAAGCAGTGTGAAGGTTTCTTGAAGGGGATAGTGAAAACTGCTGAGTCCGTACTGGAAAACCAGGCTATGACCTTACGGGATTTTACCCTGAACCGGATGTTGGAACTGTCCCAGGGCAAATTTAGGCTGGCTGCTTTCTTAGCCGCACAAAATGTCTTAGATGAATCTTTGGTACAAATGGTGGCTAGCAGCTTTGTGGGTTCACCGGCAGATCAGGAAGGAACAAACCTGTTACGGGGAGGAACGCAGGTCAAGCCGGTGACGCCCCTGCAGTTGCGAGCCCCCCAGTATTATCCAGATGATCGGGCGGTAGCTATCAGTGAAGCCGCCACCTGGGTCCGTCTGCCCTGGCCCCCTCAAGCCGAGCTGCACGGCTTGAGCCTGCAGCGGTGGCGCACCGCTTTTGCCGATTTGCCGTTAGAAAATCGTGGAGAGCAAAACAGCATTATATTAGGTCTAAATGTCCACCGCGGCATCAGTCAGACAGTGCGGGTCAACTTAACAGATAGATTCCGTCACCTGTTTGTGGCCGGTCAGACCGGCACTGGCAAAAGCACCTTGCTGGAAAATCTTATTCTCCAAGACATTCAAGATAATCGGGGCCTTTGTCTGATTGACCCAGATGGCGATTTAGTGGAAGCAATATTACAAAATTATCCTTTAAGACGTCAACGAGACCTGATTTTGATTGATCTCTCTGATTCGCAGTATCCTTTTGCCCTGAATTTATTGGCCTGGAATACCGAGGAGGAGCGGGATTTTCTCATCGATGATCTCTATACTGCCGTAGACCGCCTCTACGACTTGCGTCTGACCGGCGGCCCTATGTTTGAGAAATACTTCCGCGGCATGCTGCGTCTGCTCATGGGGATTGATAAAAAGTACTTTACCCCTACCATCCTGGAGCTGCCCCTGGCGTTTACCGATCGGCGATTCCGCCGGTTCTGTTTAAAGGCCGCCAAAGACAACGTCCTGAGTCATTTTATCGAAGAAATAGAAAATGTCGACGGCGAGGCGAGACTCGCCAATATGTCGCCTTACGTCACCAGCAAGCTGAACCGTTTCACCCAGGATCAACGGCTGCGCCGCATCTTTGGTCAGAGCGGCTTGTCGCTGAACTTCTCACAGATCATGGATCAGGGGAAGGTAGTCCTGGTTAATTTAAGAAAGGGGGTTTTCGGGCCCACAGTAAGTGCTTTGGTGTCAAGCCAGCTGGTGGGCCGCTTTCAAAATGCCGCCATGGCCCGGGCTCATATCCCTCCCGAAAAACGGCGAGCTTTCTTCTTATACGTGGATGAGTGTCATAGCGTCGTCAACGAATCTTTTGCGGATTTGCTGTCGGAAGCCCGTAAGTATAAGTTAGGTCTCATCCTCTGCACTCAGTATACCGAGCAACTCCAGCGCGATTGGAGTGGCCGTCGAGACACTTTGCTGTCAGCTATTTTAGGCAATGTGGGCATGATTCTCTCCTTCCGCTTAGGCATCCAGGATGCGGAACGCCTGGCCGGGGTGTTCATCCCTTCTTTCTCTGCTTATGACCTCCTGAACCTGCCCAATTGGGAAGCCTACTTCAAACTTTCATTGGGTGGCAGAAACATTCCCGCCTTTAATCTCCAAACCTTGCCGCCCCAGAGGGAGGACGATCCAGAAAAGGTGGCGAGCCTGCGCGAGGGGAGCCGCAAGCGCTATTGTCGTCCGGCGGCCCAGGCAGATGCCGAAATCCAGGAACGCTGGCGCAAACTGGAAGTCAGTGACGATAACTTTTCAGCCGAGGTCGATCACCTGTACCGGGAAGTAAACAACAACCCTGAAACTATATAATCGCTGGAGATCATAGTGATGAGTAAAAAACCTATCCATATCGAAACTAAGTCTGTATGCCCCGGAATCTTTAATTTGCTTCCCGGACCCACCGATGAAGCAAAACTTACCTGGAGCGACGGCAGCCAAACCGCTGGTTGCGGCTACTCCAAGGAAGAAGCCATTGCCAAAGCCATCTCCAAAGGAAAGTAGGTTTATTTCAAAACAGTAGGGTATAAACCTTCGCCTTTAGGCGGAAAAGTCTTTAGCATTTACCCTTTCAAGGGCATCGTCTTTAGCTATATACTCTCCTTCACA
>MUKC01000008.1 GCA_002049795.1 Desulfobacca sp. 4484_104
TACCAGGGATGCTGTCCGGGCACCACGGTTGCAGACCGTTATCTCAACATCGGCGTCAAAAGACTTTTCAAACATGGACAGGAACAGTTGCAACTCAGCTGAATACTGGTAAGAATCAGTGATAGAGGTGAAAACATGCATGATTATTTCCTCAAAATAATGGGAAAAAGGCGGCGATCATCAATTAATTTCGGCCCCATTTATTGTATATCATCATTTATTGTATATCATATTGTGAGGCAATGGCCAGCCCCATCCATTGCCATGGCTCCCGGCAGATAAAGGCTGTCAATCGCTCGGCATAAACCCTCAGGATAGCAGCGGCATCCTGGAGATCTATGGGCTGAAGATGAATCCGGCGTACCTTTTGGCGGCTTCGGAGTTCGACTCCTTCCAGAATGGTAAAAAAACGGGCGTTTCTTTGCAATCCCAGTTGAATGAAATGGCTGGGGAACTGCGTCATCCCACCTAGGAACGGCACTTTTTCCTGTTTGCCTTGATACAAAGTGGGAGGGAAATCAATAGCGGCAAAACAAATCCCACCCTGTTTAAAAACATCATCGAGCATCCCCGGAAACTGTCCCCGGGGAAAATGGCCATGGGCATCGGCGAAAAGATAACGGCCCCGCCATTTCTTGCTGGTCAGCCGGTAAGTCAAGTCCAGATAGGCCTGCCGGGCTCGAGAGGTAGCGGGAGAACGGTCCACCGCCCGGGCAACGGGATACACCGTACAGCCAAGGCGATCGAGGGCAATCCACATGGTATAGTTGCTGCCCAAGTGCCCACCCAGAAAAATAACCGGACGCTCACTCTGGATCGCTTGATATAATGCCGGCAGCCCCTCAAAGGAAAACCAGCGGGACAGCCGGCGTCGATTAATCAGCAAAGAGGCATAGGTATCGCTCTCTCGTACCAGCTTTACCAGGTTGGCCCGCCGGGCAATTTCCTCTCCAGGCAAAGAACTGAAGTCAGCACCCAGACGACGGCGCAAAAATTCGACGCCGGCCAGCAATGGCTCACGATCTCCGGAGAGCCGGTCCCAATCCTCAAGGTGCTGCAACCGCAGGCCCAGAGAAAAAAGCGGTAAATCGAAAAAATAATGCCGCCACTGGCACCAGGAAGACAAGCTACTCATTTCCCTGTCCATTCAACCAACGTTGGAAACAGGATTCCAGCCGGGCAGCTACCACATCCGCCTGGAAACGGTTTTGCACCACCTCCACCGCCCGCCGGGACAAGGCCAAACAACGGTTGTCATCATCCAGCAGCTGTCGCAAGCCAGCTGCCAGGGCAACAGGGTCTCCCTCGGGGACAAAACAGGCGTAATCATGTTTTCGGTCGAAACTGAGATGGGAAGGAATTGCGGTAGCCACTGTTGGCAGGCCGGTAGCCAGAGCCTCAACGAAAGGCAGACCGAAGCCCTCCGCCGACCGGGACGGAGTCACAAAAATATCCGCCTGCCGATACACCTCGGCCATCTGCGTCGGGGTCAGGCAGTGATGATAGATATCCGGCTGAAAGCGCTCCTGCTCCTCAGGCGAAAGGGGCAGGGTGGAGACCCGGATCACCCGCAAATCAAAGCCCTCAGCACGAAGCATCTCCACCGCTTCAAGTGCTATGGCAATGCCTTTTACCCAGGCTTCAAACATACCCACCACCAGGATGCTGCAGGGCGATTGCCGCTGGTCGTTCCCGGTGGCGCAGCTCACAGGTGGGCGAGGCCGGTAGAGGACCGTATCGACAATCTGTCCTACCGATTCCAGTGGAAAAAGCCCGTGGCTAAAATGTCCCTCAAGGCGCTCATTAAGCCAGGGACCAATGGTAATTTTCGGGATCGGTCGGGCGTAGGCCTGTTCTATCGCTTCTTTCCGGTCCCCGTATTCCGGCATTTCCCATTCACATCCCTGGCAGAGGTGAACCGTCAAAGGCACTTCCAGGACCAAAGCCGAGGAAACCGTGGTCCAGAACGTAGCGACGACCACATCGGGGCTAAAATCGGTAAAGGGCTGCCCGAGATCGGCAACATAACTGACCTCCACGGGGTAAGGATACCAGCGGTGGTCGCCATGGACGGCACGCACCATCACCCGGTGTCCTCGGGCAACCAGGGCCCGGGCCTGATCAAAAACAATCCTTACCCCACCATGCAATGCCGCCGTTTCCAACAGGTAGCAGATGTTAAAGGATTTTTTCATCATTAATGCTCCGGCAAACAGGAAGGGGAAAAATCTTTTATCCCCTTAGAAAAGATCACCATCACCCATGGTGTAGTAATGATTGTTTTCAAAAAAATCCACCGAAAAGCAACGGTCGAAAATAGTGTAGGCCGGAGCCAGCTGATTGGGCTCCGGTTCGACAACAAACCCCAATTCCTTCAAAATGCCGGTCCACCATGAAGGAACGGGAGAGAACCAGGCTTCAATCCGGTCAATCTCTCCGGAAAAAGCTTTTCTCACCCGATCAAGAAGCAGAGGGACCGCAACAACGGCAAACTGCCGATCAAATAGGGCATCACCCCAAACCAATCGATCCCCATTCAAGCTGAAAACACTCCATCCCACCAGCTTTCCCCATTTCCTGATGGCAAAAAAATGGTAGTTGACATCAGGACAATCCAGATAACGCCACTTGAGGTACAGAGATGTTTTTTTCACCAGGGAATGGTAATCATCACAAACACGATCAAAAAAATGGTCATATTCTTCATACACACTGGTTATCCGGTCAATGGAGATGCCTGACAGCCATTTTCGTAAAAAACGTGCATTGCCAGAAAAATTATCCCGGAGAAGGAAAACATAGAGGGAAATGGGAGAAGTATACTCATAACCCAGGTAGCGCTCTCCCAATTTTCTGATGCTTGCCGTATTGTAACCATAGATAAAGGGGACATTGCCGATACAGAATTTTGGATAAAAATAGGAAAACATCCGGCTTAAAACGCTGGTTTTGCCTCGACCAAGATGACGAAATTCAGGATTGGTCATGGTATCACCACCATGGAAAACCAGGAAGTCCGACGGATTTGACCCGGAGGAATAATAGGGAACCGGATATGCCGCGAAATGTCCAGCCAGCGTTTCCTCTCCATCAACCGCAACCACAATCTTGTTCGAGCCAAAAGGGTTGTCCCGATATTTCCAGCGCCAGTGTTCAAGAGAACGGCACTGATGAAAAATCCTGTTGAATAGAGGCAGGATTTTTTCTTCATCACCGTCTTGATACCCGCGGATAAAAACCGGGTCCTGCCTGAGGACGAAAATTTCATAGCCCATTCGCCCATCGGCATACCATGCTTTTTGAGCTTCCCAACCATTCAAAAAATAGCGCAGCCTTTTCGCCGCATCCGGTTGATGAACAGCAGAAACAATAGCATCAAAATTTTCTCGAAAGGCATTGATGACGTAATCACAGGTTTTTTTCACCTCACCGCCTATGCGCCGATGACGAGTAAGACGCAGGCCGTTTTCGTGCAGGGCAACGAGCACTTCATCGTGGGAATGAACCGCTGTCAGAGTTTTAAGGCTCTCGTCACAACGAATTTCATCACCAATAATGACTATGCCACCTGGTTGCAATAACATGCGAGTCCGTTGAAAAACATCTGCCAGGGAGGGAAAATACTGCAAAGATTCCTGAAAAAAAATAACGTCATACCGTCGGGTACAGAACTCGGCACCATTATCGAGAAACCCGGCAGCCTGAAATATTGTCCGCTCGTCGGCAAAACGTTCAACCGCACAGTCAATAAGCGCTTTTGAAGGGGCAATCCCTGTAACCTCATATCCTTTTTGGGAAAGGGCATGGGCGGAAACGCCAAAGCCACAACCAACATCCAGCACGGTAGCCGGCGGCTTGGGAAAATATGAAAACAACTGCTTGAACATATTTTCCTGGGCTTCATGCAGGGTGGCATCCGGAAATTCCGCCAACCAGAGACCAAAGTGGAGATGTCCGGCTTCGGTAATCAGCGAATAAAAATTAAACGGATCAGGAAGATCCTGCAACCGAGAATTTTCATGGTTCAAAGACATTTCATTCATCCATTTTTCGTTCCTTCATAACGACCTTTTCCCGCACATCCCAACAGACACGGCATCGATCCAAGCTTTTTCCAGACAGTCCCCCCAAACGGCCATAGTAACGGCCAGGAGCCAGCATGTCCCAGTATTCAGCTGAAAAATCCACATATTCGCCCCGACCGAACATGCCGGCCGCAGGAATGAAATCAGGAGCGGGGCTCCATTCAAATAACCAGTTTTTCCTGACTGAAGCTGGCACCTCAAGTCTGAATGGCGCGGTAAATACCGGAATCTTCTCCCAATCAGAGTTTTCCCTGCACAGCAGGAAGAGCCCCCCCAGAATTTTATGTATCCAGAGTTTTCCTCCCGTCAAATGTTTTTCCAGAAACTTTTCATGGGATTCCATGAACAGCTGTCTTTTTTTTTCCGTATCATGCTGGGCACTTTGATCATAATGATGCACCACCCTGGCCCCGGCATCAAAAACAAGGGAATATCCCGCTTTTCGTAAACGCATGAAAAGGTCTGTATCTTCAAAATAGAGAAAGAAACGAGGGTCGAACAAGCCTCCGGCGCGTTCCAGTGCTTCTCTTTTCAACAAAACATGCCCTCCCGAAAGATTCCGCACTTCCATCGGGGCCTCGGAACGCCAGGTTTTAATCGCGTGGCGCCGCCAGAACAAACCCAGATATTTTTTTATCCATGAGCCGGGAGGCGCTTTTGTTGCAACGGGGGCATAAAGAAACATGAACGGCGTGGATGGTGGCGGCAAATAATAATTGCAATGATCATCCCAATAAACCTGCGGACCGGCAGCAGCTACCTTTTTTTCCTGCAATAGAACGTGCTGCAGTCTCTGAAGGCAACCAGGCAAAAGCCTGGCATCAGGGTTCAGCAACAGGATAAAGTCACCGGAAAAGTTTTCCATGACCAGGTTGCAAGCTTGACCAAATCCCAGGTTATCGGGTGGGACAACCAGATCAACACCCCGCGGCAGAGCGAAACGAAGCAGGCTCTCTTCCCGGGCATCTTCACTGTTATCCACCACTACCACCCGGCAAGGGAAGAGTGACTCAGATTCAAGAACAGAACGCGCCGCCTCAACGGTTAAAGCAGCAACTTTGTAATTGACAATAATAGCGAGTGTTTGCACGTATTAATGATCTATTCCCGGCAACCGCCATTCATGCTCCAGCCAGCACATGCCAAGCTCCGGCTGCTCACTGACCACATGAAAAATGTCCGACCTGCCATCATGAATGGCGGCAAGGCCATGAATATCTGAAATCACCGCAGATATTTTGTAGGCTCCTGAGCCCAAAGACAGGGAGGGCAATACCATCTCTGATACCTGATCACCTGCAAACTCCACCGGTTGCGATTTTTCCTTTTTGCTCATGGCCGCAAAAATAATTTTTTCGTCAGGCTTCATCAGCGCAATTCCCACATGACCCTTGAAAGGAGGGCCACTGCGGTGGGTCTTCACCTTAATAACCAAAGGCTGAAACTGGACAGCCCTTTCCAATCTGACGCCATTGACATCTGTAAGAAAAACTTCTTCAACGGTTACTTCCGGTGCCGTGGAAACATCCGGAGACGGAGTCCAGGTTTTGGATGTTTCCTTATCTTTAGACTGTTTTTCATCCAGATAGGCCAAATAGGTTCCGACCACATCGGCACTATCCCCATAATCTCGTACTTTTCCTTGGTGCAGCCAGACACTTTTTTGGCACAATTCAGCAATGAGATACATGCTGTGGCTACAAAAAAGAAAAGTTTTGCCACTATCCCTGATCTGAGCCATTCGATCTATACATTTCTGCTGAAAATACTGGTCCCCAACACTCAGGGCCTCATCAATAATCAAAATATCAGGATCCACGCTGATGGCAATGGAAAAAGCCAGGCGCATATACATACCTGATGAATAGGTCTTTACCGGGCGATCAATAACATCTTCCAACTCTGAAAACGCGATAATCTCCGGTTCCTTATCTTTGATTTCTTTTTCGTTCAAACCCAGCAGAGCGGCATTCAGGTGAATGTTTTTCCGACCACTGAAATCGGGATGGAAACCGGAACCAAGCTCTAACAGAGCCGCCGTCCGGCCTTTTTTAACCAATCTCCCGCCAGAAGGTTGAGTGGTTCCTGCCAAGATTTTAAGCAAGGTGGATTTCCCCGAACCATTTTCACCGATAACACCCAACGTCCCGCCAACAGGAACCTGAAATGAAACTCCTTTCAGCGCCTCTACGAGCTGATGGCATGGAGTCCGCAACACCATTTCTTTCAGGCGATCAGACGGCTGTAAATACACCCGGTAATGTTTCGTCAGGGAATCAGCATCAATAGCAAACAAGACAAACACCTGGAAAATTTCTCAATGCAGTTGGGCCAGGGTATTTTCTCACAGGACATCTGCAAAGGAATTTTTAACATGATCGAAAAATATTATCGAAGTAACAAAGAGAAGAATAGCCATAGCCGCCGCATAACCGAATAAAAACCACGAAATCTGGTGTTGCAACAAAATCATATGGTATAACTCGATAAATGGATACATGGGATTTATCGTCAATATCAATCGATATCGTTCAGGGACCATGGTCAGAGGAAAAAGAATGGGAGTCAAATAAAACCAGATCTGCATGACGATGCCAATAAACTGTTGAAGATCACGGATAAAGACACTCAAGCTTGATATCCAGATAACAAAACCCAAAGTAAAAAGCACCTGAAGCCCTACAATCACGGGAAACCACAACCACATGGGATGAGTGAAACCCTCAAAAAAAAGAAAAAGGAAAAAAAGGAAGAAGCTGACGCTGTTGATGAGATAGGTCACCACCACGCTAGCGAGGGGAAGAACCTCGGTGGGAAAAAGAACCTTGGTGATCAGATTGGACTTTCCGATGATCAAGCCCGGGGCGTTGATCGCCGCTTCCGAGAAGGCCATCCAGGGTAAAAGACCTGCCAGCAGGTAAACAACAAAGCTGTCGGTACCGGTATCCATAGGCTTCATCCGGATCTGGAAAATCACCGAAAAGATAAAAATATACATCAGGATGGTGCTGAGCGGCGTCAAAATATACCAAAATAAGCCGCCCACCGAATCAGCGTATTTACCCTGGATTTCCTGGCTGACAAAACCTTTGAACAGGGTGCGGTAACGGAAGGGGGTCATACCCCAGGTACGGATCAGAGTACAAAAACCGACAAGGGGATACAACCGTTCCTGAAGGGAAAAATTCTTCATGCTTTTCCGGCTGCTTCCTATTTGTTCTGTTGCTGCTGCCGGATCATCCGGGAAAAGGGATTTTCAGAAACGGCACCGCCATTCTGCCTGTTTTGCTGGGCTCTTTTGAGCAGTTCGGCAAAGGGGGTGGCCCCCCCAGATTTGGGGGTAGTCTTTTTCCCCTTGCTCGCGGGAGGAATGGTCGCCGCCGGGTTCGAATTCCGCTGGCGGAGGCTAAGATTGCTGGTCCTTTTGCCAGAAGGAGATTGGGCGGAGGCCGCCGTGCCTTTTTGCCCCGAAGACGCAGCCACGGCCGCGGGAACGGGGGTCAACGGAACCAACGGCTCGGCGGGTGGGGCCGGCCGTTTCTTGCCGCCCCGGTAAAGGCCCAAGCGCACCGGCTTATCATTCTTAACCAAAACAATGTAATTGGAGCCTATTTCCTCGATATGATAGCCCTTGATCTCATCTCCCTCGCGCAAACGCCAGCTGGAATCTTCCCTTTTCGCTTTATTTTTAGGCCGGATAATGGCCCATTTGCCTTGAGGGGAATGGATGACACCGGTAAAAAGCACCTCCTTTTCCAGCTTGGCAGCGGCTTCCGAGCGCGGTCCGAGGGCTTTGCCGGCCGGTTCCTCGTCTTCGGGGGAAAAGATGTGTTTCTGAACCATTGCCGGCGTCGAGTCATCAGCTGACAATTCCACGTGCGGAACCTCAGCCGCCACGGCAAGAAACCGTGAGAACGTCAATCCGTGAAAAAGCAAAAAGAACATCCCCCACATAACCAGGACGATAGCTGTTTGCTGAAAAAAGCGATGCGTGACTTTTGACTTCATGAGGTTTTCTCCTCTTCCATAAACAGGGTGGAAATCTCCAGCGTGACGTTAAGCAGGCCCTTTTTCCCCCTCCGATAACGAATATTCATCCCGGTCACACTCAGGGCCAAGTCCTGCTTGTCCAGGTACTCCAGCACTTCAGAAAATTTCCTGGTCGTCAGGCTGAAGCGAAACTGCATCTTTCCCAGCTTATATCCCCGCCACTTTCCCGCGGCCATTGTTTGATAGGAACTAAGAGAAATTTCGTGATCATCGAGAAATTTCTGCAGTTCCGTTTGCACCTGGGCGTTGACCTCTTCAATGCTCTTTCCGGGAACCAGTTTCGCTCTCAGGGCCTCCAACTGCTTATCCTGAGCCCGCTGTTCTCTCTCGTTGACAAGAAAACGCTGCAGGCGGGCGTTGAGCATCTCATGGCGGTCGCGGGCCTGTTCCAGAGCTTCCCGGGTGGAGGCCACCTGGTTCAACCAAGGGCGGTAATCGTTAACCCACCAGATGAGCAAAGCGGTCAGCAGCAACATCCCGCCCAGCAGCCACTGCCGGGAGCGTTTACTTATTCTTCTCATCATGATTTGCTTTCAAATGCAGCACCAGGCTGAAGCGTTCCTGTTTGCCCGTAGATTTATTAACCGTTCCCCTCAGTTTGACTTCGGAAAAAAACTCACTTTCCCGCAAGGATTCCACCACCTTCAACGCGTCGGGAGACTGACCGCGCAGGGTCAACTGCCTTTTGCGATAAACCAGGGAGGAAAACCAGGTCCCTTCCGGAACGCGGGCCGCCATATCGTTGAACAGGCGATAAAATCTTGGCCGCTCCCGGAGAAAGTCGTCAATATCCTTGAGCATCCCCTTGGCCTTCTTGCTGAGTTGATGACGCTTCTCCAAGGGCGCCAGATGCTTTTTCAGCCTTTTATTTTCCAGGGTCAGAACGGCCAGCTCCCGTCTCAAGTCCCGGTCCACCACCCTGGCCCGCCAGCTCAATCCAACACAAAGCAAGGTAAGCAAAAAAGCGGCCAGCAACAGCCAGGGAAGCGGCCGCACCTGTTTCAAGGTTACCGGCCGCTCGTCGACGCAGACCGGCTGTTGACCGGCAAGTTCCGGCGCCAGGGCGGCAACCGCCGGATTCTCGCTCAGCGGCGGCAGGGAAAAACAGCGATCAACTCCCGGGGAAGGCAGGACGGGAAGACTTTCCTCCTCCCCGGAAAAGGAAAAAAACCGCTCTCCAACCGCAGGGTAGCGAGCGGCGACACTCTGCCGCAGGGCGGCATGGTCAACATCCGTCGCCGCCACGGAATACAGCGTGCCGTTGCCGGCAAAAACCCCCAGTTCCCGTTCCTCCCGCCAGCCAAACAGCAAGGCGAGGGGAAGCTCATAGCGCTGCCGGAACACCCAGGACCCCACCCCCAGAATGAAGGGAAACAAACCTTCCAGCTCCCGGCGATGAGCGGTGCGGCTCACAACTTCCAGGAAAGGGTCCAGGTCCTGCCGGCGGGCATAGATGAGCAAACCATGGACCCGGCGATCTTCCAGCGGACAAAGATGAATATCATAATAAATCTCCCCCACGGGAAGATGGGCGGAAATTTCCATCGAGGCTTCAACCGAAGCCAGGGCGTCCTCACGGGACATGGGAGGCAAATCGAGGTTGCGGATGAAGAAAAAGCTCCGGGGCAGGGATAGATAGATTGCCCGGCCGGCAGACGGCGGTATCCGGGAAAGGAAGCGGCGCAGACCCGACGGATCGGCCTCGGGGAAGCTGCCCCAGGCCTCGAAGGCGGGAACCGGTGGTTTCGGCGCCCAGCTACCCAGCAAACCGCGCTTTACATGGGCGTAATACAGCCTGTCCCCACCCGCGTGAATACCAAGAATTTCCGTTTTTCTCTGCAAAGCCATGAAGTCCGCTTTCTCAATTTCCGTTTGATTCAACCTTCGACAGATAACAACGGTAGCAACGCCGCAATTCCCACTTCTGATTTACGCGCTGCAAAAGGGCGGTTACCGCCAGCGCGCTTCCGCCTTCCCGCAGGAAAATCACCTCGATCCTCTTAACATTTTTTCCACTGATTGTGAAGGTGTTAATAAGGGAGAATTCCTCGCCGGCATTTTCCGCTTCATCCTCGCCGGCATCGCCGCCGACATTTTCTCCCTCGGAAGACGCCCCGGCGGTTTCTCCTTCCTCATCGCTGCCGGCACGCTTCATCACCGCAGCCTCCGGAATGGTTCCCCAAAACATTTCAGGGGTCACGCCCCGCACCAGCAGCATTTCGGTCAGGGATTTGAAAGGACCATCCGCCGGTTCATAAGGCAACCCCTTCGTTTGATAAAAATCCTTTTCCGCCCCGTCGCTGCGCACCAGGTCGTCAGAATCACGCCAATCCAACAGGGCGTCGGCCACCTGATCGGCTTCCTCCAGGCGCTCATCTCCAAGACCCCGCCGCAGCCGATTGCGAATGGCATCATCAGCGGCGCTGTTCAGGTTGAGACGCTGACCTTCCGAACTTTCCCGGACCAGCAGGTCGATGTTGCCGATACGCAGGGATTTCCAGGAAACCGATTCCGTTTCAGAACCCGTTGTCGGCCTGTCTTTTTCCCGACTTTTCTCCACTTCCCGGTCCCCGGCCCCGGTCGCCGGGGACAACGGGTCAGCGTTGGTGGCGTAAAGCTGCAGCAGCGACGCCAGGGCCTGTTCCCGGGCCAGGGATTTCCAGCCATACGCCGCCGCTCCCGCCTTGCTCCGGTTATGACTGAGATAGCGGCCGGCCAATAGACTGATCAGCAACAGAATCCACAGGACAATAATAAGAATACTGCCCCGGTTCCGGCCGCGGGATCGCCGCCGCTTCATACGCGCCCTCCACGCACCAGGAAAAACCATTTTTCCACTTTTCCGCCGTCAGCGAGGGTCAGGATCAGACGAATTCCGGTGGGCGTCTTGTCACATTTTTCCGACCAGTAGTCATCCTCGGTAAAAACCGGCGTGGCGCGGGTCGTATACTCAATAGTCATACCGTCAATGCCGGTCAACCGGGAGACCGCCTCCTGTTCCCGGTTCCATTCGGAAGAGAGCGGATCATTCGCCAAGGTAAGCTGTTCAGCCCGGGTAACCACCCGTACATAGACTTCCAGCGATTTCTCGTCCTCCCCGTAGCGGTAAGCAACCCACAAAAGGCCGCCGGCGGCGGCGCCCCGGGGGGCGTACGTGGTAAAAAAGGAAAAACCCTTTTCACCACCGTTAAACGGCAATTTTTTCCTCGCCGGGAACTCCGCCTGCTCAACCAGGGAGGTCAACTGGTGTTCAATCAGCAGGGGCAGGGTAACGCGCAACACCCCCACCTCTCCCTCCCGACGGCCCCGGGCCCAGGTATTGACGGTCAGATGCAGGGCCATGGCGGCAATCAGGGTCACCGTACTGACCAGGACCATCGCCACCAGAATTTCCAGCAGGGTAAAACCCCGAACGGAGGCCCAAAAACCTGACCGGTCTCGGCTGACGTTCATAATTCCGGCTATGCGATTCTTCATGAGGGTATTGTCAATGATTCAACGACAAACGGCGGCAAATCATCTTTTCCCATGCCCCTGTGTCTCCATGAGAGATTTTGTTTTCATGACTATTTTCGCTGCCAGCGTTCCAGGCAGTATTTTTTTTCCCTGCCGCCGGCCTCGTGGGTGACACAGGCGGTAATGTTGAACATCCCCGGCAACTCCAAAGGCGTTTCATCATCATCAAGATCAAGAATCAACGGCTCGCTGCTGAAAGAATAACGCCAGTCTTTTTCATCCTTCACCTCTCCACTCAGATCTCCATCCTCCAGACATTGACGCCTGAGTTGCTCGTCATTGAGGAGATTATGAAGGATGCGGGTGGCCGTCAGCCGTTCCGACGCCCGCCAGGAAATGCGCTTGGCCTGATACAGGCCGCCAAAGATGGCACCTAAAGAGGCTCCCAGGATCAGCAGGGCCACCATCACTTCCAACAAGGTGAAACCTCGGGAGTCATTCCATCCGGCGCTCATGTCAACTATGCTCCCAGGTTGATTGCAGCCGGATAAAACTGGTCAGGGGATCAAGATAGAGGCGGGCCAGGGGCTTATCGTCAGCAAAAAAAACCAGGCGGTCACCGGAGGAACTGCCATCGGGGAAAAAGAGAATCCGATAACCGGATGGATCATCGGCATCAAGGATCCGGTCTTCCACCTCAATGCGGATGCTTTCCGGAATTTTCAGTCCCGCCTGACGGTCCTCCAGGCGGCAAAGGCGTAATTCTCCGTCGATAACGACCGATGTCAGGCGGCCGCCGGCCAGGGCCTGCGTGCGGGCCTGACGGCAGAGGCCGGCAAACTCGCGGACAAAGGCCTTGGGCCGCCGCCGGCCAAAACCGCGGCCGAGGCTGGAGGTAATCAGGGAAACGCCCAAAGCCATGAGCACCATGACCACGATCAGTTCCAGCAAGGTAAAGCCACAACGACCGTGGACAGACCCTGATCGCCGGTCATCAAAAAGTAATATCATTGATTCCCAGTATGGCTGAAAGCATGGAAATAACCACGGCGCCGATAATCAAACCCATCAACAGAATGGCAATCGGCTCCACCAGCGCCAGGTAGCGTTTAATCCTGATTTCAATGCTCCGGTCAAGTTCATTGGCGGCGGTTTCCAGCATCCTGCCGATCTGTCCGGTTTCCTCCCCCAGGGTAACCATCTGCACCATTTTAATCGGGAAAATTTCCCCGTCCCGCATCAGCTGGCTGATTCTTTTGCCGGTTTTCACCTGCTGGTAAATGCGCTCGATATCAACGCGAATCAGGCTGTTGGCCACCACCTTGCTGGAAATTTCAATGGCCTTGAGCAGGGGAACACCGCTGATAATCAGCGTCCCCAGGGTGCGGGCAAAACGGCTCACCTGAATGTCAAGACTCAAGGATCCCAGGCCGGGCAGACGCAGGGAAAGACGGTCAAAAAAGTTCTTGCCGCCGGGGGTGCGGGCAAAACGCCGTCCGCCGAAAAACAGCGCCGCCAGCAAGGCAGCCAGCAACAGCCACCAACGCTGAAGAAAGCGGCTGGCGGCCATCAGCATCCTGGTTGACAGGGGCAGCTGCTGCCCCAGGTCGGCAAAAATGGCGGCAAAACGAGGAACGACAAAGCCGACAATAACCAAGATGGAAAGGAAGCCCACCGAGAGCAGAATGGCGGGATAAATGGAACTGGAAACAATATACCGGCGAACCTCTTCCGACTGCTCAAGAAATTCACCCAATTTGGTCAGAATTTGCGGCAGGATGCCACCGGCCTCCCCGGCCCGGACCATGTTGATATAGAGGTCGTTGAATTCCTGGGAACGATCCGCCATCGACGCCGACAAGGTTTTGCCTTCCTGCAGGGATGAACGCAAATATTTCGCCGTTTCCCTGGTTGATTTGTCTCCCGCCACCTCGGCCAGGATGGCCAGGGCCCGGTCCACCGGCACGTCTTCCCGGGTAAGGTGGGCAAGTTCCCTGGTAAAATCCAGCAACTGGGCTTTTCCCATGCCCGTTTTTGAGCGCCACTGGAAGCTTTTCCCCGTCTTCTTTCTGACTTTTCCCGGCCCATCCAACCAGCGAATAAGGGTCAAACCCTGTCGCTGGAGGCGCAGGAGAAGCTCTTCACGATCCGGGGCCTCGGCAACGTCAAGAAGCCGTTCGCCCCGGGAATTCATTACTTCGTAACTGAATTGCGGCATGTTGTTTGGTGCCTTACCCCTGAAATACTGTCACTCTTTTCAGTACCCCCTTGAGGGGTGAAAAAAACAAGAAATTATCGGGAATACTTAAGGATGTTCGAGCTTGGCTCATAGCGGTTTTGGCCGCCCAGAAATCACAAACCATCATCGGGTTACCCGCAGAATTTCCTCATAGGTGGTAATTCCCTGGGCGACCTTGTCAATGCCGTCGTCACGCAGGGTGGGAATGCCGCCATCCTCCCGGGAACGCCTGAGGGTGGATTCCAGATTATCGCCCCGGGAAATGGCCCGTCGAACCTTTTCATCCAGCAAAAGGTACTCGTAAATCCCAATCCGTCCCCGGTAGCCGGTATCGCCACAGGTCTTGCATCCCCGTCCACGCTGATACGTGGGCAGCACCCTGGAAACGGGGATTTGCAACTCCAGCGCCAGCTGCTCCCGCTCGCCATCGGTCAGTTCCACCGTGGCGCTGCAATCCGGGCACACACGACGGACCAGGCGCTGGGCCAGCACCGCCACCACCGCCGAGGCCACCATGAATCGTTCAACCCCCATATCCTCCAGTCGGGTAATCGCCCCCAGGGAATCATTGGTATGCAGGGTGGAAAAAACCATGTGGCCGGTAAGCGCCGACTGAATGGCGATATCAGCGGTTTCCACATCCCGGATCTCCCCCACCAGCATAATGTCGGGGTCCTGGCGGAGAAAGGAACGCAGCAAATTGGAAAATGTCAGGCCGATGGCCGATTGGACTTGAACCTGGTTGACGCCGTCCAACTGGTATTCCACCGGATCCTCAACCGTGACAATCTTGACATCCGGTTGATTCAAGGTATTGAGGGCCGCGTACAGGGTGGTGGTTTTTCCCGAACCGGTCGGCCCGGTTACCAGGATCATCCCATAAGGCAGCTTGATCGCCTGTTCAAACTGCCGGCGGATCGTGTCGGGAAAACCGAGGCTGTCAAGATCCAGGTTGATTTCATCCTGCTTCAACAGGCGCAAGACCAGGCTTTCACCAAAAAACGCCGGTATCGAGGAAACCCGAATATCAATATCATGGCCACCGCCGGCAAAGCGAATGCGGCCGTCCTGAGGCAGGCGCATCTCGGCAATATCCATCTTGGCAATCAACTTGACCCGTGAAATAATCGCCGATTTCAGCTTGATATTGATGCTCTCCATATTATGGAGCACCCCGTCAATCCGATAACGGATCTGGACATGACTTTTCCGCGGTTCAATATGGATATCGGAGGCATTCAGGCTGACAGCCCGGGAAATCAGGTGGTTGACCAGGCGGATGATCGGCGCCTCGGAGGCCATGTCCTTGAGATGCTCGGGACTGTCCCACAACTGGTCCTCAAAATCCAGTTCCCCGCCCGCCGAGCCTTCATTGGCAGCCATATCCACTTCGGCTTCAAACCACCGGTAAATGTACTGGCTGATGGTTTCCGCTTCGGCCCGCCGGATGAGCACCGGGCGGTCAAAGGTTCGGGAAATAATCTCCCTGGTGCTAAAGTCCATGGGATCGGCCATCACCACCACGACGCGATCATCGGCAATTTCCACCGGCAACGCCAGGAATCGCTTCATGAAGGAAAGCGGCAGGCCGGTCAAAGCCGGCGGGGTTTCCGGGAAGTCGGCCGCGTCCAGCATCTCAACCGGGGACAGGTCCGGAAGGATCGCCGGCTGAGCACCCGCTTCAGCATCCCGCGCCGCGGGGTTGTCGCGCCCCCCGGCAAAACGCTTCAATCGCTCGCGGGCGCTCCGGCCAAGCTGTTTCATTTTTATTCCCAACTGACAATATCCCGGTTTTCTTTTTCCCCGCCTTCCACGCCATCACCGCCATAGCTGAACAGGTCGTAGGGACCGTGTTCGCCGGGGCTGCGGTACTGATAGGGATGCCCCCAGGGATCCTTGGGCACCGGCTTCGGCAGGTAGGGGCCGTCCCAGTCTTCCAGGTCTCCGGGCTTTTCCCGCAAGGCATTGAGTCCTTCATCGGTGGTCGGATAGCGGCCGGTATCGAGACGGAAATCATCCAATGCCGTTCCCAGCAGCTCAATCTGAGCCTTGGTCGTTTTGATTTTGGCCTTGTCAATCTTGCCGAAAAACTTCGGGGCCACCAGGGCCGAAAGCAGCCCCAGGATAATGATCACCACCAGCAGCTCGATCAGGGTAAAACCGGAATTACCGCGCCAACATGCGGGCGCTGCCACAACCGTTGATTTTTTCTCATTCATCTTGATTTATACTCCTCTTTCGGGTATGGATTCTCACGTTCCTATGGATAATATCGCTAATATATGGTAATCATGGCCATAAATCAATGAAAAACAGGAAAAGACGATAAAGAGCTGATATGTACTGCGAAGATCAATGCATCCCATACGAAGCGGTGAAAAAACTTGGTTCCGGTAAGGTATTGATTCTTGCACCACACCCCGATGACGAGGTTTTCGGCTGTGCCGGCGCCGTCATCAGGCACGTGGAATCAGGGGATCCGGTTCAGGTTATTATCGTCTCCGACGGGGGATATCTTGAGTCCGAATCGAGGGATGAATACGTTCGGACACGCCGGCAGGAAAGCATCCGGGCGGGAAACCTGCTTGGCTACGTCCCTGAATTCTGGGATATTCCTGATCGGGAGGTCGCGTATGGTGAGAAGCTGATTGCCCGCATCGGTGAGGTAATCGACACAAAAGACATCGACCTCGTCTATGCGCCGTCGGTTACTGAAATCCATCCCGATCACCGGTCGTTGGGAATGGCGGCTGCCGAGGCCGTCCGGCGGAGCAAAAAAAATATTCTCGCCGCCTTTTATGAAGTCGGCGTGCCGCTGCAGCCCAACCGCCTGCTGGACATCACCGAAGTCATGGAACTCAAGCGAAAGGCGATGGCCTGTTTTCCCTCGCAGCTGCAACAGCAGAAGTACGACCGGCATATTGCCGCGTTAAACCAGTTTCGCACCTACACCCTTCCCTCCCAGGTACAGGCGGCGGAGGCGTTTTTCGTCATCGACAGCAAACAGCTCTCCGCTGATCCGCTGGCACTATACCATTCCGAAGCAGAAAAAATAACCTTTCCCGGCTCGGACATTGAAGCGTCACAAAACAAGCTGGTCACCGTGATTATCCGCAGCATCGGACGGGAGAAGTTGTTGACCGCGGCCCTGGCCTCGGTGGCCCTGCAGACCTACCCACATATCGAAGTTCTGGTAATAAACGCCAAAGGGAAAGGACATCCGGAACTGGATCAATGGTGCGGACGCTTTCCCCTGCGCGTTTACGGCATGGGAGAACCGTTGTCCCGGACTCGGGCCGCCAACCTGGGATTGGAAAACGCCCGGGGCGATTACCTGATCTTTTTGGATGATGACGACCTGTTTGACCCGGATCACGTTGGCCAGCTTGTTAAAGCACTACAAGACCGGAAAGGATATCTTGCGGCATACGCGGGAGTACGGGTATCCGCCAATGAAACCCTTTCAAAGCCTCCCGA
>MUKC01000082.1 GCA_002049795.1 Desulfobacca sp. 4484_104
ACCACCAAGGATCAGTATAAAAACGGCGAAGAGGTCGATACTGACGACCTGCGCTACGGCGATGTGGTCTTTTTCAACCATTATTGTAAAAGCCGGCCGTCCTTTTTTTCCGCCAGCATCCTTACTGATATCTTCTCTCGGAAAAAGAAACGCCCCTGTCATAGCGGCATCTATATCGGCCGCGGCCGTTTTGTCCATGCCTCGTCTAGCCGCGGGGTGTGCATCAGTAATTTGCAACATGACACCTGGCGCCGGTCGTTTATCGGCGCCCGCCGCTATCTGCCCGCCGACGATTAAGTAAATAAAGTTCTGGGGTCCGATGCCAGCGGCGCTAAGATGTTATAATCTTGGAAATGTGGACAAGGCAAGGACTGTTGGCCCGGCCCGAAAAGGAAAATCGGTGTCATATTCACTGACGATTATGAAGGCGGAAAACCGAAACCTGGAGGATTTACATCGACCGCATAACTACTGGACCAAAGACCTGACCATAATCTTTGCAGACGAAAAACGGTCGGTGCGACGGATTGACCTGGGCTTACGTCTCAAGGAATTTCGCGGCAAACGGGGGCTGTCTCAGGCCGAACTGGCCAAACTGGTGGGCGTTACTCCCAGTACCATATTGCAGGTAGAAAGTAATCTGATCTATCCGTCCTTGCCGGCCCTGTTGAAGATGACCGAGGTCCTGTCCATAGAGGTCTCTTCTTTCTTTCATGATCAGAAAGAGGTCCAGAAACGCCTGATCTTTACACCGGCGGCGGCCGAGGAGGTCAAGCTCCCGGATTTGCCGGAGGGGGCGGTTCAGGCCCGGCTCTTATCGCCGGTAGATTTTGATTCCCAGGCCTAGCCATATCTGATTGAAATCCCCCACAAAAAACCTTACCGGTGCATTTCTTTTTCCATAAGGGCGATGAGATCGGCTATCTGCTGTCGGGGAGATTGCAGGTCAAAGTAGAGAAGGCGGTGTACACCTTGAGGTCTGGAGACGTGATCTACCTGACCTCCGAGATGCCCGCCCAGTGGCGCAATCCAGGCACTACAATAGCCAGGCTGTTGTGGATCAAGGTAAAGTAATACATCGCCCAGGCAATGCCTGCTGAGATCAAAATTTTCCATTGACAATCAGTATCACTAATTATATCTTTACATAACTTTAGTATAGATAATTGCAGATAAAAAGCCGGGATAAATATCGGGCCACGGATTGGACCGCAGAACAGTGAGGCTAAGATGAAAGAATATAGATCGAAATACATCCATGCCCTGGAATTCGGTTGCCAGGCGCCGCTGAGATTTTACGAGCACTGCTCCTCGTGCCCCCGTTTTGGGGCGGACTGCCCGGACCTGCAACTGGGGATCGAAATTTTGCAGGGCAAAAAGAAGCTGATCTACTGCCAGAATGATGCGGCCGCGGGTATCCATGTCAGTCAATTCAACTGCCAGGCGCCGCTCAATTATTTTGACAAAACCAGAAAAAATTGTCCTCATCAGGGCCGCTGCCGCGAAGAGGGTCTGCTTTTAGCCCTGTTAAATGGCAAAAAGCAATTAGATTGCCGCCAGGCCTCAGTGGTCAACCTACCGGTCCGCCCAGCAACTCGGCCGCAACGGGCCGAGGCGGAAGTGGAACGCAAAGAAGCCGCTTTATAAAAGTAAAAACCCACCAGTTAGACTACCGGGGGCGAGACCTGACTCTGCCCCTTTTTTTTGGTCAGCCCCCGCGTAATAGATTCTAATAAAGCCTGTTAATAAAAACATGAGGTATTGAATAAATTTTGGAGTTATGCATGGAAAGATTGTATAATTGAGAAGGTTGATAAACGATCTCAAGACCTACAGGAGCTTTCTACAGCCTGTTGGGATGCCAAATTTGCTCCAAAAATCCGGTTGCTAAATTCTGAACCGCATTTCTGGAGATAGTTTTTAACAGGCTTTTAAAGTGCCTGAAGTGAGAAGATTTGGAGATTGAAATTGAAATGAACTATATTCGTGTCATTCCGTGCTTAGATATCAAGGACGGTCGAGTGGTCAAAGGTATTCATTTTGTCGATCTGCAGGATGCCGGCGATCCGGTGGAAAATGCCCGGCTCTATGAGCAAGAGGGCGCGGATGAGCTGGCCTTTCTGGATATCACGGCTACGGTAGAGGGGCGCCAGACCACTATGGAGTTGGTCAAAGAGGTAGCCGCGGCGATTTCCATACCCTTGACTGTGGGAGGGGGGGTGAAGTCGTGTGCCGATATCGAGAATCTGCTCAAAGCCGGGGTGGCCAAGGTGGGAATCAACACCGCGGCGATCCAGAACCCGGACCTGATAAAAGAAGCTGCCCAAGCGGTGGGGTCGCCCCGGCTGGTGGTGGCGATCGATGCCCGCCGGAATGGCGCCATGCCGTCGGGCTATGAATTGGTTATTCACGGCGGCCGGACTCTGACCGGCCAGGATGCCATTGCCTGGGCGGCGCGCTGCCGGGAACTGGGTGCGGGCGAGTTGCTGCCGACCAGCATGGATACGGACGGGGTGAAAAACGGCTATGACCTGGAATTGACTCGTAAGGTCAAAGAAGCCTCGCAATTGCCGGTAACTGCCTCGGGCGGGGCCGGGAGCGTGGAGCATCTTTACGAGGCCGTGGTTTGGGGCAAAGCCGATGCCGTATTGGCCGCGTCGATTTTTCACTTCCGGGAAATTTCGATCCGCGCCGCCAAGGAGTATTTGCACTCCAAAGGCCTGCCGGTCAGATTGTGAAACGTATGCCATCGCCAAGATACCGGGGGCGGAAAGTTAAGCTTAGTGGTCGGGAATGAGACAGAATTTGTTGGTTATGACCTGCGGAGACGGATAAGATGGGTGATTTTTTAGGATTATTGCTGGCCGCCTATTTGTTGGGGTCTATTCCTACGGGTCTGATAGTTGCCTGGCTGATGGGGGGGCCGGACCCGCGGCAAGAAGGCAGCCGCAATATCGGCGCGGCCAATGTCTATCGACTGCTGGGGCGCAATGCCGGGGTATTTACCCTGTTTGGCGATGTCATGAAAGGGGTGTTGCCGGTGTTTGTGGCCCGTTTCGGCCCGGTGGCTTTGGGGGCCTGGCATGGCTGGGCCATTGCCGCGGTGGGTTTGGCCGCGGTTTTAGGCCATATCTATCCCTTGTACTTGCGCTTTAAAGGTGGCAAAGGCGTGGCGACCGGTTTCGGAGTCATTGTCACCCTCTGTCCACTGGCGGCGCTGTTTTTAATTGCCGTCTGGGTGGCGCTGGTAAGCTACTACCGGTTAGTTTCCTTGGCTTCGCTGGCCGCGGCCTGGATGATGCCCCTGGCGGTAGGGTTATGTTCTGGGACTCCGTCGATTTTGGTGCTGGCCGGTATGATCTCTCTACTAATTCTGTTCCGGCATCGAGATAATATTGTCCGGTTGGCAAAGGGGGAGGAAGTGCCGTTGGATTTTTCCCAAAAGGCTCAGAGGCGGGAATTTTAGAAAGGTTTTAGCCCTAATTGAGCGATATGCAGGCGTATGTTGCCGGTGGCGCCAGGTTGCCGGCCTCAAACAGCTTTTTGAGCGGCGGCTTAAGTCGGCGACTACTGTTTGCAGGCAGTGGTTATCTGGATGAAATAATTGTAATCATCAATGTGAAATCTGTTATAATGGCTAATTATTTAACGGAGAGGATAGATTAAACTGCGGCATCCGAAAGGAGGAAGGCTAGCATGCTGGTCCGGGAATGGATGACTTCCGAGTTAGTCACCGTGGATGAGAACACCTCGATGATGAAGGCCCTGCACATCATGAAGGAGGACCGCATTCGCCGTTTGCCAGTGCTGCACCGGGGAAAACTGACCGGGATTATTTCCGATCGGGACCTGAAAGAAGCCTCGCCATCCAAGGCCTCATCCCTGGATATCCATGAACTCTATTATCTTCTGGCCGAGATCAAGGTCCGGGAGATCATGACCAAAAATCCTTTGACCATCGGTCCGGATGAGAGCGTCGAACGGGCTGCGGTAATAATGCTGGAAAACAAGGTGTCTGGGCTGCCAGTAGTAGATGAACATCAGGAGCTGATCGGGATTATTACCCAATCAGATGTGTTTCGGGCCTTTGTCAATATCACCGGCATTTATCGCGGCAATATTCAGTTTGCCTTTCAACTGGAAGATCGCCCCGGCTCCATAAAAGAGGTGGCGGATATCATCCGGGCGCATGGGGGACGCACCGTGAGCATCCTGAGTTCCAACGATGTCGCGGCGGAAGGCTACCGGCGGGTCTATATCCGCATCATGGATTTACCGGCCGACAAGGTAAAGATTCTAGAGGAAGAGCTGCATCAGAAGGTTGATCTGCTTTATGTGGCCAAAGACCTCTTAAAGGCCGTTTAATAACATTCGTTCTCTGATCCAGGAGACTTTAATCATGCTCAGAAAACACTTTACCGCGGTGGAGCCGGTGGCCATTAGTCAGACCGGATTTAAGGGCCTGTCCGCCCGTTATGTCTTGACCAGCGCCGATGGCTGTCCCCACTTTGCCATGCGGGTGATGGAATTCGAGCCTCAGGGGCACACCTCCCTGCATGCCCATCTGGAGGAGCACGAAATTTTTGTGATAGAAGGGGAACCGTTATATATTGATGCCAGCGGCAAAGAAACCCGGCTTCGGGTCGGTGATGCCGTCTATGTCCCCCCGGAGGAACCCCACCAGTTTAAAAATGTCGGCCAGACGATGATGCGACTTCTGTGCCTGATTCCCATCCTGCCCGGGGCCAATGGCAGATCGACGACCCCGTGTCCCATAAGGAAATAAGCCGGGCTCCTGAACTATCAGACCAAGGAGGATTTGCTGGGGGCCAGTTAATCTGGCCCTGCCCAATTTTCGATAAACCTCTCCTTTTTGACTTCAGTCCCGATAAATGGGTCAGATGCAGGGGGAAGAAAGCCATTTTCTGCTCCAGATCATAACTTAAGCCCATTCATGGACTTCGCTACTTTCCTACAACAACTGATTAACGGCCTCTCCCTGGGTAGTCTCTATGCCCTGATCGCCATTGGTTATACCATGGTCTATGGCATCCTGCGCCTGATTAATTTCGCGCATGGTGATCTGTTGATGGTGGCGGCCTACACCGGGCTGTTTGGCATCGGCATGTTCTCGCTGCCCTGGACCGTGGCTTGTGCTCTGGCTCTGGGGCTTACCGGCGTGATGGGGGTGCTGCTGGAAAGAGGGGCGTATCGCCCGCTGCGCCGGGCGCCGCGGATTTCGTTGTTAATCTCGGCGATTGCCGCGTCATTCTTCCTGGAAAATTTGGCCCTGGTGCTGCTCGGCGGCCGTCCCCGGGCATTTCCAGTGCCGCCTTTGATGGCAGGAGCCATTAAGCTGGACGGCTTATTTATTCCTCGGCTCAGTCTCTGGACTCCGACCATCACCCTGGTCCTCTTGGGCGTGTTGTTTCTGATTGTTTATCGGACCCGGGTGGGAATCGCCATGCGCGCTATTGCTCGGGACCTTGAAACTACCCGCTTGATGGGTATTAACGTCGATCGGCTGATTGCCTTGACATTTTTGATGGGTTCGGTCCTGGCCGGCGCCGGGGGGCTGTTATGGGCCATGCGTTATCCCCAGGTTAACCCATATTTGGGTATCATGCCCGGCCTGAAAGCATTTATTGCCGCGGTCCTGGGGGGTATCGGTAATCTGGCCGGGGCAGTGCTGGGGGGGCTGCTGCTGGGGGTATTAGAAATACTGATTGTCGCCTTCTTCCCGGCCTGGGCCGGTTATCGCGATGCCTTGGCTTTTGGTCTGCTTATCGTGGTCCTGCTGTTCCGACCCACGGGACTGTTAGGCGAAGTCCTGATGGAGGAAAAACTTTAGGTGCCCCACTCCCGGCGTCTGCAGCATGCCCTCCTTAATCTGGGAGTAGTCGCCCTGCTGGCCCTGGTGCTGTACTGGGCTGAGCAACGCGCCGGTGAATATCAGATCCGGCTGCTGAATAACGCCGCCATCTTCATCACCCTGGCGATCAGTTATAATTTGATCAATGGCATCTGCGGGCAACTGCATCTGGGCCCCAATGCCTTCGTGACCATCGGCGCTTATACCTCGGCACTCTTAACCCTGAGCCCGGCGGAAAAGGAACTGACTTTTCTAATCACCCCATTAATCTGGCCCCTGAACCAGATCAGCACTTCCTTTCTGGTTTCCCTGGTGGCCGGGGGGCTGATGGCGGTCATTTTCGCCTTCCTTACCGGCTTTCCGGTCCTGAGGGTACGGGGCGATTATCTGGCCATCGTAACTTTGGGGTTTGGGGAAGTGGTGCGGGTGCTGGCTAATAATTTGCAGTGGCTGACCAATGGCCCGTTGGGGCTGAAGGGACTTTATCCTTATACCAACCTATGGTGGTCCTGGGGAGTGGCGGTCCTGGCCCTGGTGGTCATCACCGGTCTGGTTAATTCCGCTTATGGGCGGGCTATGCAGGCGATCCGGGAGGATGAGACCGCGGCCCGGGCTATCGGCATCGATCCCTTCCGCCACCTGATGCTGGCCTTTCTGGTCAGCGCCTTTTTCTTCGGGGTGGCGGGCGGCTTGCTGGCCCACCTGATCACCACCATCTCCCCTACTCTCTTCACTTTTTTCCTGACTTTTAATCTGCTCATTATCATTGTTATCGGCGGCCTGGGCAGTAATACCGGGGCGGTGCTGGGAGCGGTTCTGTTTACTTACGGCAGCGAAGTCCTGCGGGCCGTGGAGGAGCCGATTACTTTCTGGGGTCTTAAGCTTCCCGGCATCCCTGGCATGCGTATGGTGATCTTCTCCTTAGCCCTGCTCCTGGTGATCATTTTTGCCCGTCAGGGATTGCTGGGGCGTCGGGAGTTTTCCTGGGATGGTTGCCAGCGTTACCTGAAACGCTTGACGCGTGGTTTAGTTTAGCGTTCACTCGAAAACCTTATATTTTCCCAAAGCTAATCGGCATAACCCCCGGAAGCGCTAGGCTGGCCAAGAAGCCATTTTTCCCCCCCCAAAAAAAACGCCAGGATTTTTGCAAATCCTGACGGGTTAAGATTGGGATTTTAAATTTTTTTTGATTTAGGAAACTTGTCCTTTAGTTCAACCCGGCTGGCCGCCAATCACCGGCCTGGCCCCGAGAATTATCCCTTCTTTCCCTGCTTTTCTTGTTTTTCTCCTCCAGGGTTAATTCCCCCGCCACGCTCACTTCCACCACCATGCTTTTCTTAGCCGCATCGACAGCTTCAACCTTGCCAAAGTAACTCAAAACCCCTGGTTTTACGGTTTCCTTCGCTTCCGCGGCTTGCTTTGGGGCTGGAGCTTTAGCTTTGGCCTTTGGTTTGGCTTTGGCAAAGGCGGCGGTTACCAGAACTAAGGTGGTCAATAGCACCAAGATAGTCATATAGGTCTTTTTCATCTCTCTTACCTCCTAATAGTTTTTGCCCCTAATTATAGGGGATGAATAGGCAGAACGCAATGGTAAATAAATTGGCTGCCGCTGCTGGTAAAGTCTATCTTGTTAATATGTCACGAAAATTAAAAATAATAATATGTGGCTGGCAAAGCTTAATCCCAGGATTCTGCGGTGCCGCTGGGGACTGCCAGTCTGAGCGGTTGGATCTTGCGGTAAACCTGATGCGGGGCCCGGAGGACACCGTCCACGGTCAGCAAATGTTGTTCCAGGGAAATATCAAAAAGGCGCTCGTTTTCCTGCAGGTAGGGCAGGATCAAGTTCCAATCGGCCTTGGATAAGGGAACGATTTCACCGCCGTTGAGTTGCTCCGGGACTACCTGACTATCGGGATCGCGGATATAAATGGCCCCGCCCGAGGCCAGGGAAAACAGGTTGGCCCCCGGATACGGGGTGTATTGCATGTGTATCTGGCCCCGGCTGTCGAACTCCAGGCCATTGACGATCACAAAACCGCCGCCTTTAAGCGGATCTCCGGCCATGAAGGATTCGGCCAGAAAATCCAAGGCGCCGCCGTCCGTAGCCCTCCCGCCCCGCGCGTTCCAATAGAGGTCGGCAACCGGACAGAAACGTTGATCCTCGCGGGCCAGGCTGGCCAGGGTGGCGTCGATCGCCTGTTTTTCGGAACAGATCAGGCCGATCTGCACCTGCCCGTCCTGCAAGGCAAAGAACTGGGGCCGCAGCATGGAAGTATCGCTAATGCCGATTAGTTCCCAGCGCTGGCGCTCGGTGTCATTGCGGGCAATGATAAAGAACCAGGGGCCATCCGGCGAGCCGTGGACATGGGTCGCCGGAATCTGTTCATACAGGCGTTGGCGTTTTGCAGGCAGCAGGTCAAAGTCACGTTCCGTCGTCGGGGCCATGGCCTCGATGACATACTCTAAAGGATAACCATAGTGCCGATGCCAGAGGTCAAAAAGCATGGCCGAGACCTCGGTATCGGTGAGGAATTGCGGGTAAAAATGGCGCTGGCTGAGATATTCAGTTAAGGCCAGATAATTGGCAAAGTCGCCGTTATGGACCAGGGCCAGGTTGAGGGCCGCAAAGGGATGCGCGCCCCCCGGATGCCAGACCCGGCCGCGGGTTGGATAACGCTGGTGGGCAATCCAGATATGGGCCTTGAAGTCCAACAACTGGTAGTACAGGGCCGCTTCCTCGGCGTAGCCGACGATCTTCAGGATCATCAGGTTGCGCCCTTGCGACAGCACAAAGGCCTTCTTCTCCCCTTGCGAGGTATAAAAGGCCTGGTTCAGGTTATAGCAGTTCTGGGCGATAAATTCGTCTTCCACCTGCCGCCAGGGAACTTCGTAGAGCCGGAAGCGTTGGCTGGAGTGTTGTAGGACCTCGGGCTTGACCCGCACAAAATAACGCCATGCCGCTGGCGGCTGGACTATTAGGCCCGGTAGGTCTCGCCCATCCTTCAGGGTGGGCAGCGGGCACATTGATTGAC
Source organism: Desulfobacca sp. 4484_104 (assembly GCA_002049795.1). Taxonomy (GTDB): domain Bacteria; phylum Desulfobacterota; class Desulfobaccia; order Desulfobaccales; family Desulfobaccaceae; genus Desulfobacca_B. The sequence continues at coordinate 8,905 of MUKC01000082.1, forward strand.
ACCACCACCTCTGGATAGCGAGCTTTGAGATTTTCGACCGCCATCATCACTTCCGGGTGATCGATAAGTTCCACTACCCGGACCATCCCTAACAAGGCATCATCGAGGTTCAGGGTTTCAATCGGGTATTGAGGGACCAGATAACGGGCATAGGGAACCAATTCCGCCTGAATCTGAGGCCGGGGCAGAATGACTAGACTATCCAGAATCTGCGCAGCTAGGGTTAAGGCAAAACGCACCCTGGTTTTGCTTACCGCTGGGGTCGATTCTGCCAGGATAATCGGCAATGGCAGTTCCACCCGCGGAAAAACCGGCATGTTCACCTCCCCCCGTTCATCCAAAGATAGAAATAAGGGTTTACGGCCCAAATCAATGGAGGTGCTGATAATCTCCGGCGTCCAGTACCCATCCCCCAAATCCTGGTATTCTGGATTGGGAACCTTGCTGAGCGGATCAATATACCGCTGGCCGTAAGCGTCATAAGGGCAGAGCTCTTTGCCGCAGCAGGCACAATGCAGGCAGTTTTCTTCTGATTCCAGCAGGATATTTTTGGGCACCGGATAAAAGCGCGGCGGCACCGGTTTGATGGGAATATGATATTTAAGGGGCGGCACCGGTTTGATGGGAATATGATATTTAAGGGGCATCTGGTTTTATCCCACGTCCTTTGCTCCCAGCCTAATTAAACCAGTGATTAGTTGCCAGTGGTTAGTTTTTCGATGGCAATCATTTCTAATAACTAACATTATCCCATTCGATCCGTTTATTTTCGATAAACTTGTTAAAGATATGTTCTCCCAGGGCGTCCCGCACCAGCTCGCTTTTGGCGGTCTCATCGATGGCTTCAAACAGGTTGCCGGGCAAGGATTGGATACCCAGGCGGTCGCGCTCCGCATCGGACAGATGGTAAACATCCTCCTCCACCGGTTCGGGCAGGGGATATTTGTTTTCCACCCCTTTAAGACCCGCAGCCAGCATCACCGCAAAGGCCAGATAGGGGTTGCAGGCCGGATCCGGGGCGCGGTATTCAATGCGGGTCGCCATCTCTTTGCCGGGTTTGTACATCGGCACCCGAACCATGGTCGAACGATTCCGCCGGGCCCAGGCAATATAGACCGGCGCCTCGTACCCAGGCACCAGTCGTTTATAAGAATTGACCCATTGGTTGCAGATCGAGGTAATCTCCCGGGCATGTTTCAGGATCCCGGCAATATAGCCTTTGGCGATCTCTGACAAGTGGAAAGGATCCTTGGGGTCGTAAAAGGCATTGCGGCCCTCTTTGAACAGGGATTGGTGGGTGTGCATCCCACTCCCATTGATGCCAAAGATCGGTTTGGGCATGAAGGTGGCATAGACGTTGTTTTGCCAGGCAATTTCCTTGACCGTCAGTCGGAACGACATCACCTTGTCGGCCATCCGTAGGCCCTCATCGAAACGCATATCGATTTCATGCTGGGAGTGGGCCACTTCATGATGACTATATTCCACCCGGATGCCGATCTGTTCCATGGCAAAGATCGTCTGCCGCCTGAGGTCGGCGGCGTAATCCAGGGGCGCGGTATCAAAGTAGCCCCCCTGATCCAGGACTTCCGGACGGTCGTTCCGGGCAAAGTAGAAATATTCCAGTTCCGGCCCGATATAATAGGTATAGCCCTTTTCTGCGGCCCGGGCCAGCATGCGTTTAAAAGCATAACGGGGATCACCCGGAAAGGGGGAGCCATCCGGCTGCAAAATATCACAGAACATGCGGGCCACCGGCTTTTTCTCCTGGCGCCAGGGCAGGATCTGGAAGGTGCTGGGGTCGGGTTTGGCCACCATGTCACTTTCTTCAATACGGGCAAAACCCATGATGGAGGAGCCGTCAAAACCCATGCCTTCGGTCATGGCCTCCTCCAGCTCCGAGGGTCGGATGGAAAAACTTTTAATCATGCCCAAGACATCGGCAAACCAGAGTTGAATAAAACTGACTTCCTGGTCTTTGACTACTTCATAGACTTCCTCAATCGATTGGCAATTCATAAATTCTCCTTTCAGAGCTTGACTTTCTTCAGGTAAATTTAATTAAGCAATAATCATGTCTACCCAAAAAACTAATGATATTAGCAAGATATCAAGATATCCGTCGGCCTGGTGAAATATTGGTAACATAAATGTATTTTTCTAGGGGATAGTTTTACAAAATCGTCTGAAATCCGGTGCTTCCGGCCTCATCGTCATCCCCGACCGGATGAGAGCAATCTTAGAGTAGGGCGGAATATATTCGGGACGGGCTGTCCGGCGCGACTAACCCAACCGCAATTCGGCGGTGCAGAAATTATAAATGATTTTTAGATAAAAGCGAAAGCCTAAAAGAGACGCGGGCCAAAGTCCGGGGGCAATTACGGCGGGTAATCTGGTAAGCTTTAAGAGAAATCTAGACCCCGATCCCCAGACGTTCAGGGATCGGGGTCCCCTGCTTAATCAGGCGGCCCCTCTTAACCAGACCTCGGTTTTATCTTGCAAAGCCTTATATCCGAAGGTGACACAGGCGGTTTTACAGCAGCCGCAACCAATGCATTTTTCGGTATCGACATAAATGGCACCTGGCTCCTCTGAGATGGCGTGGACCGCACAGACGCGCCGGGCATAACAGTCCTTGCAGTTATGAGAACAGATAGCGTTTAACATGCTTTAACTCCTTAAGATGGTGAAAAGCTAAATATTTTAGATGATTCCCTGTGGTTAGCCCAGAATGCGATCCACTTCCTGCTGATCCGCATCCATAATGTAGGTGATTCCAGAAAGTTCAGCGGCTTCCCGGGTCAGCGCCACCAGGTCGTTACGG
>MUKC01000083.1 GCA_002049795.1 Desulfobacca sp. 4484_104
GGCTTAATTCATTGATTAAATTAAGTATTTCAACAGAAAACAGAAAACTAAAAACAGAAAACGGTATTATAGATTGCTAAGTGCACAAAACCCGCAATATTTTAAGGCCTCTGGCCAATTTTCGATTTCTTCGGGTCGGGTTTTACCAACGGCACGAACCTAACCGCGCAGATCTCTTCGGTAATGAAGCGGTTACCCTGTCTGGTCAGGCGGATCAAAGTCTGGAAGCCGCCAAAGGTCTTCAGCGGCATGATCAGCCGTCCCCCTTCCCGAAGCTGGTTCTTCAGAGCCGGAGGGATTTCCGGGGCCGCGGCAGTTACCAGAATGGCATCAAAGGGGGCCTGTTCCGGCCAGCCCTGGTAGCCATCGCCGCTTCTGACCCGGACCTGGGAATAGCCCAACCTGGCCAAGCGGGCGGCCGCGTCCTGGGCTAACTCCGGGATCAGCTCAATGCTATACACCTGATCCGTAAGACAGGCCAAGACCGCGGCCTGATAACCAGAGCCGGTGCCCACTTCCAGCACTTTCTGCCCTGCCTGAATCTCGGCCCACTGGGTCATCAGGGCCACGATATAGGGCTGCGAAATCGTCTGCCCACCGGCGATGGGCAAAGGAAAATCGCCATAAGCCAAAGGCCCCAGGCTGGGATCGACGAACCGATGCCGCGGTACCCGCGCCATGGCCGCCAACACCCAGGGATCGGTAATATCCCGGCCCCGCAAGTCGCGCTCCACCATCCGCTGGCGGGCGGCCTCATAGGGATCGGTGTTCCCGATCGCCGAACTTGTTACCCCCAGACCAATAGCCAGGAGCAGAATAAGACTAGCCAATCTGGCAGCTATCGAGATCTTCGTCCGGCTAGGTCTTATAATACTTTTTCTCCATGGCTAATTGACCATCAGCTAGAGCTAGACCGGGAAGTTTTCTCTCCCCTTTAAGTCCCCCCCTGAGCCGCGGCAATTTTGGCCCTGAGCTCGGCGATCGCCGCGCCATAATCACTCTTGCCAAATATGGCGCTACCGGCCACATAGATGTCAGTTCCGGCCTGAGCCACCTGGCCGATGGTATTGCCGTTGATGCCGCCATCGACTTCGATTTTGATCGGCAAGTTCCGCCGGTCAATAAGCTCCCGCAACTGGCCAATCTTGGGAACCACCGCGGGAATAAAATCCTGCCCGCCAAACCCTGGATTGACGGTCATCAACAGCACCAGATCGACTTCTTCGAGAACATAGGTGACATACTCGAGGGGGGTGGCCGGGTTCAGCACCACTCCAGGCTGACAGCCCAAACGGCGAATTTCAGTTAAGGTGCGGTGTAAATGGGTAGAGGCTTCGACGTGTACCGAAATGATGCTGGCCCCGGCCTCGGCAAAGTCAGCAATATAGCCTTCGGGTTGGGCAATCATCAGATGCACGTCCAGAGGCAGGCTGCTAATTTTGCTCAGCGCTTCAACCACTGGCGGGCCAATGGTGATGTTAGGGACGAAATGGCCATCCATCACATCGACATGGATTAGATCTGCTCCGGCCGCGGTGACGGACTGAATTTCTTCTCCTAAGCGGGCAAAATCCGCCGACAGGATCGAAGGTGCAATCAGGGCCATTATTGGGTTTCCCTGCGCGGTGCTTGCAAAACTCCCCATAATGATGAATTGTAGAATAAAATAAGCTTCATAAACGGATTCTCTGGTGCTAAGGTAGTTTTATCAGTAAAAGCAACAGCATCGCAGGTATTCATGAAGCTCGGGGAAACAGTATCATGGTTAATGGGTACTTTACCACGGCATTTATTCCCCCGCCTGGAAGCATGTTGGGAGCATCCCCTGACTGATCAAGAGCGGCAACTGGTAAGCATCTTAGCACTGCTCCAAATAGAGAAATTTATCGCCCCACCAACGCCGCAGCGCTGCGGGCGTAGTTGTGGGAACGTCGTGCCCTGGCTCGGGCCTTTGTAGGCAGCCTCGGTACATGACAGCCGGGTGGCTATTCCTCTAGGGCGCGTCCCGATCATTGAGCTGCTCAGCTGAGATCAGCAGTGGTAGGGTCAGATTTTCCCCTACCTAAGGCTGAAATATGTCCATTTGCACACAATTCCTATATATTTTATTGACTTAAACCCAACATTACGACTTCTTTGACCTCTTATTGCCGATCAGAGGACAGGGACTCATATCGACAATGGATTTCCCTTAATTTTGAAAGAGCCTTCTTCTTTATGCATTATTTCTTTGGTAAGATAGCCAAGCTGAGGCCGCGATGCAACCTTTTTGATCACTGGTCTTCCTGGCTTCCTGGGAATCTGAAATATCTCATACCATAAATCTTTCAGGTCGTCCATATCAAGGATAATTAGATGAAGCCACCCAATAAGCCCCTCTTCCATCTCGACCGCAATGTCTGGGTAGCCGGGCTGGTCAGCTTTTTTATGGATTTCAGTTCGGAAATGGTTTATCCTCTGCTGCCGCTATTTCTTACCTCTGTTTTAGGAGTTAACAAGGCCATAATCGGCTCTATCGAGGGCATCGCCGAGAGTACCGCTAGCTTTTTGAAGCTTTACTCCGGCTGGCTCTCTGACCGCATTGGGAAAAGGAAATTCTTCATGGGATGGGGCTATGGTCTGGCTACCCTGAGTCGACCACTCCTGGCTCTGGCCCCTAACTGGAATTGGGTCCTGGCTTCCCGGTTTATTGACCGCTTCGGCAAGGGAGTGCGCACCGCCCCTCGAGATGCCATTATTGCCGAGTCAACCCTTCCTGAAAACCTGGGCCGGGCCTTTGGCTTACACCGAAGCCTGGATACCCTGGGGGCAATAGCGGGGCCGGGTGTGGCATTTCTGTTGCTGGCCATGGGGGCCAACTCCTATCGCCTGGTTTTTTGGGTTTCTATCGTTCCCGGCCTGATCGCGGTGCTCCTTATTATCCTGTTTATCCGAGAAAAGCGGGCCACAACCGGAACCACAACGGAATTACCGCGGCTTAGTTGGGGAATGTTTGACTTACGATTTAAGTTCTTTATGGCGATAATCGTTATTTTTACTTTAGGCAATTCCTCCGATGCCTTTCTAATTCTGCGAGCCCAACAGGTCGGGATTGCCCCCCTGGTGATTCCCCTGGTTTACATTATTTTCAATTTGGTTTATGCGGTGTCGGCGACTCCGGCGGGCGTGTTGGCCGATCGTCTGGGGAGACATCGGATGATTCTTTTGGGCTTTGGGCTCTTCTCCCTGATCTATAGCGGCCTGGCCGGGGCCCAGCATCCCTGGCAGATCTGGCTGCTTTTTGGCCTTTATGGGCTTTTTATGGGGCTTACCGAAGGGGTTCAAAAAGCCTATCTGGCTACCATTATACCCGAATCATATAAGGCCACCGCCTTTGGCCTCTACCAGGCCAGCGTCGGCCTGGCGCTGTTGCCGGCCTCGATCATTGCCGGCCTGCTCTGGGACCACATCGGCCCGGCCGCCCCCTTTATTTTTGGTGCGGCAACCGGCCTTACTGCCGCGCTGCTGTTTATTGTAATGCTCTATCAACGCCAAGAGGATCGTCAGGATTATTGACCTTATTCCCCGACCAGCGTTTCAAATAAACCAGCAGCAGGGAGATCGCGGCCGGGGTAATTCCGGATATGCGTGCTGCTTGGCCTAAAGATAAGGGCTGAATATCCTTTAATTTTTGGCGCACTTCGTTGGAAAGCCCGGGGACGGCGTCATAGTCAAAGCCCTCGGGAAGGCGTTTCTGCTCCAGGCGGCTGAACTGCTGTACCGCCTCTATCTGGCGGCGGATATAACCCTCATATTTGTATTTAATCTCTAATTGCTCAATCACCTTCTCCGGCACGCTGGGGTGGTCACCGGCCAAACGGTAAAGGGTGGGCAGATTAAGCTCCGGCCGTTTCACCAGTTTCAAAATCGGGGTCGGCTCTTGCAGGGGCGCAGTCCCCACGGCTGCTAAGGCTGCATTCACCTCAGGTACCGGGTAAAGCCTCTTTTCAGCCAGGCGTGCCTCTTCCTCGGCCAAAAGCCGTTTTTTCTCTTCTAGGGCCTCCAGGGCCAGTTTATCCACCAGCCCCAGTTTGTAGCCGATTTCGGAAAGGCGCCAATCCGCGTTATCTTCCCGCAACAGCAGGCGATATTCCGCCCGCGAAGTGAACATGCGATACGGCTCCCGCGTGCCCTTGGTCACCAAGTCGTCCACTAAAACCGCCATATAAGCCTGAGACCGATCCGGCAGAAAGGGCGGACGGCCCTGGATGTGGCAGGCGGCATTGATTCCGGCCCACAGGCCCTGGGCCGCGGCTTCTTCATAGCCCGAGGTGCCGTTGATCTGCCCGGCCATGAACAGGCCTCGAATCGCCTTGGTCTCCAGGGTCGGCTTAAGCTGGGTGGGCTGGACAAAATCATATTCAATGGCGTAGGCCGGACGCATGACCTCCGCGGCCTCCAGACCGGGAACGCTGCGGAACAATTGTAACTGAATTTCTACCGGCAGGCAATTACCCAGGCCCTTGGCATAAATCTCCTCCGTGCTCCGACCTTCCGGTTCCAGGGTGACCTGGTGCGACGGCTTGTCAGCAAAGCGCATCACCTTGTCTTCCAACGACGGGCAGTAGCGGGCACTCACCCCTTTGATAACCCCGCTGTACAGGGGAGAATGCTGAATATTATCCCGCACCCAGCGATGCGTTGCACCCGTGGTATGAGTGACAAAACAGGAAATCTGCGCCACCTCAAGGGAATCGGTCTGCCAGGAGAACGGCTTAGGATGAGCAGCGCCCTCCAGCCGGGCCAGCGAACTAAAATCAATAGTGGAAGCCCGCAGCCGGGGCGGAGTGCCGGTTTTCATCCGACCCATCTGAAAGCCCAAGGCCTGCAGATTAGCGGCCAAATGGGTAGAGGCGAATTCCCCGGCCCGGCCCGCGGCAATCTGGGTCGGACCGATGTGAATCAGGCCGTTTAAAAAGGTGCCGGTAGTCAGCAGCACCGCCCGGGCCCGATAACTAAACCCCAGGGACTCGACGACCCCCACGACCCGACCATCTTCCACCAGCAGTTGATCCACCATGGCTTCCCGCAGATCAATCCGGTGTTCCCTCTCCAGGCAAGCCTTCATGGCCAGCCGGTAAGCCTGTTTGTCGCATTGCACCCGGGTGCCCCAGACCGCCGGGCCTTTAGAAAGATTGAGAATGCGGAACTGAATGCCGGTCTGATCCGCCAGATAACCCATGACCCCCCCCAGAGCATCGATTTCTTTAACCAGATGACCTTTGGCCAAACCGCCAATGGCCGGATTGCAGGCCATCTGGGCCATGGTATCCAGATTGATATTGAACATCAGGACCTTGAGACCCATACGCGCCGCGGCCAAGGCCCCTTCGCAGCCCGCGTGTCCAGCACCGACCACGATCAGGTCATAATCACCAGGATAGAAAATCATGGAGCCGCCATTATAAGGTTGAATTATTTTTACTGATGGTTTTTACCGATGGTTTAAATGTGCTTAACTTGACGGTTATGGAGCCACAAACCTGAGGTACCTGTTAATTTCCCCTGAGACTGAGCAGGCAGGTACATGGTCCTCGGACTTTTAAAGTTTTGAACCCTGAAGGCGAAATTGCGGTCGTACAACGCCCTGAGGGCGTGGTGGAATTCGTTATTTACCCGAAAACCAGAGATAACCTCGAGTTCCGCAGGGCCCGCAAAGACGCTTTTGATTTCGCTATGGAACTGTTGCAATATCTTTATCGGCTGGGCCCCTCAGCCTAACCTCTGAGCCCGACAGGCTCTCCGGGAGGGGCAATGGAATCAGCGATGCCAGTCAACCTCCCGGAGCAGTTCGATGAATTCCGGCGATTCAATATATCTTTGCAACGCCTCCTGGAAATTCATCCAGCTCTGCCAGAGGTCCATCCATTGTTGATTATGCCAATAATAAGGACTGGCCTCACCGCTTTCTTTAAGACGTAAAAATTCCTCGTATTCCTCCTCACAGGCCGAACAGAAACGGTACGGCCCTTTATGGCGTTTGTAGATGTCTTGGGTTTCGAACTGGACGCCGCACTTGGAGCATCGGGCCAGACACCTGCTACACTGCATCACCCGCCGCACTTCCTCAAGTTTTTTGGCCTTTTCGATGTTGGCCTTCTTTTTTTTCTCGACCTGGAGTCGGCCTTCAATATCGATAATCTTGCTCATGGCAGGATTCCTGTTCTTTTTTTGGAGTTATCTATATAAATAACAATCAAGTCGCTAACCGTCAATAGGGGGCTTGCTGGACAATGGCGGCCACGGAGAATCAGGCTAAACTTGGGCTGCATTATTCAAAGGCAATAGCGTTTCAGAGACTAACCAAATCGGCGACGGATAACATTAATCTCCGCAGTAGATTTTTTGAGGTGACAGGCAAGTTTTATTTAAAGAGTGGGAATAATACACTGAGTCAGGGGTAACTGAAATTTCTTTGGTGCCTGGGGCCGGACTCGAACCGGCACGGGGTTAAACCCCGAGGGATTTTAAGTCCCTTGCGTCTACCACTTCCGCCACCCAGGCTGATGAGGGGCACCGGCTAAGCTTTATACTAAAATTGCCACCTGGCTGCAGTCTCAAAGACATCGCCGCCTTGATGCTTTTAGGACCAGAAATTATTTTCAATTTGTAAATATATTAAATTTCGGCAAAACATTCAAGTCCAGTATCGAATCTAATTTCCCTACCTTGGCATTTTTTCCAAAACCCGTTTATGCTAAAGTTGATCGGTAGTTAAACTCGGTAAACTACAGACTGGGAAGATAGTAGGACAGGTCCCGTGAACCAGTCCCAGCCGGCCGTGAAATTATCAAACCTGGTCAAGCGTTCCCGCCCCCGAAAAAAAGTACCCTAATCTAGATAGCCTAATATTCTTAGATCTTTTCCGGCCAAAAATTGAGCCAGGCTCGGAAAGCTTTCTGGTCAGTTTGGCAATCAAATTGCTAAAACAATATTTAAAAATAATTCAGCCTGGTGCAATAAAATTTGATAAGCATCGATCTGATTGACTTGAATAGACGGTGCCACCCCAGGTACATGATTAAATGAAGGATATCAGCCTCTTAAGGTCGAACCAGAAAGATAGTTGGATTGACTTACCGGCCGAGGATAAACTGGATCGCGCCTTGGTGGCGGGGTTGCTCCTGGAGGTTATCCTGGAAACCCCCACACTTCCTAATAATATCCAGACGCGGCAGCAGTTGATCAGATCCCGCCTCAAGGATTATTTAGTGCAGAGTCTGGCCGGTAAGGTAACCCTGGAGCGCTTCCGAACCCTGACCCGGCGCCTGGAACAATGGTTTGAGTTTTATTATCCGTTATTAGCTTATGATTCTAATTCCCCCCCACCCGCTTATCAGGTTAACGAGCCTGCCGTGGAATACCATTTAGAAACTAAGAATAATCCCCCCCCCCTGCCGGATCAGGTATTTTCCGATGAGTTATTGGATCGTTTGCTAGAGACTCTGCGGCCCAGTTTGCCGCATCGCTCCCACCGCAAGCTCAGTTTGGAAAAACTCAAGGAATTTCTGCAACAGAGCGCCGGGGGCTGGTTTCGGCTAAGGGAATTTGAAAAATTTTTCGGTTTAGACCGCAAGACTGCTTGGGATTATCTACATCAGTTTCTGGAAACCGGTCTGCTCTGTCATAATCGCAAAAAGTCGGCGGCGGTGCGCTATTGTGTGGCTCCCCAGGTGCTGAAAGTAGAAGCCGATATCCTCCGCCTGGCGGTCATGCTGGTTTTACCAGACCTGGAGGAAGGTGCCCTGGATCTGATCGGCGACCTGTTGATTGCTACCGGCGGCGAACCTTTCTGTCCCGAGGACTGGGAAAAATATTGGCCGCCCGATCAGCTCGCCAACATCTATGCCAAATTGATAGCTCATAAAATCCTGGTCACCGAAATCGGCCCCTCCGGCAAACGTCAACTCCGGCTTCGTCACCGCTGGCTACAGACTCAGACGGAGATTGATACCACTGGCCCTGAAGATATTCCGCTTGACGGTGACTGAGCCTTCTGCTATCTTTCCACAGATTTACATCGTGCGGAAAGGTCTAACCACTAATGATTTTTAATGAGGAATTTGAAACCCTGCCCCGCGCAGCCCTGGAAGCCATCCAATTCCGCCGATTACGGGCTCTGGTGGAGCGGGTCTATGCGCTGGTCCCGACTTACCGGCAAAAGTTCGCGGCCGCCGGGGTCCGACCCGAAGACATCCAAACCCTAAAGGATCTGCCGCGGCTGCCATTCACCACCAAGCAGGACCTGCGAGACAACTATCCTTTTGGCATGTTTGCCGTGCCTTTGGAACAGGTAGTCCGCATCCATGCCTCGTCCGGCACCACCGGGAAACCGAGGTAGTAGGATATACGCCGCGGGATATTCAGACCTGGTCAGAACTCGTGGCCCGCAGCCTGGCCGCCGCAGGAGTTCATCACCATGACATCATCCACAATGCTTATGGTTATGGTCTATTTACTGGCGGCTTGGGTCTACATTACGGCGCCTAACGGTTAGGGGCCTCGATCATCCCGATGTCGGGGGGCAATACGCGGCGGCAGATCATGTTGCTTCAGGATTTTGCTCCTACCGTGCTTACCTGTACGCCATCCTTTGCCTTGCATCTTTATGATGTGGGCCAAGATCTGGGGCTAAATTTTCAAGATTTCAAGTTACGAGTCGGCATTTTCGGTGCCGAACCCTGGTCTGAAACCATGCGCCAGGAAATTGAAAAAAAATTGGGTCTGGAGGCTTTGGATGTTTACGGATTATCTGAAGTCATGGGCCCCGGGGCAAGCCGCGGAACCGGATGCCCTTCCTTGCCGCGCCTTCAAAAATAATTTAAAAAATAAGCATTCCCTGATATAGTATAAAATCAGGTGGAATGATTTTTCAGCGGCAAGGGGTAAACCGCGCCCGAGAAGCTCTAGTAGTCAAGTTCAGACCGTGCC
>MUKC01000009.1 GCA_002049795.1 Desulfobacca sp. 4484_104
GTCTGATGCGCCTGGAGTTTATCTAACAGATCCTTCATCCGCTCCCCGGTAGTGGTGACAATGCCCTCGGCAATACCTAAATGGGCCTAATGCACGGCCTCTTCTACCAGAAATAGTTCCACATAATGGCCTTTATCGGCGGCGATACTGGCAAATTGGACGGCCCGCGTGGCTGCCCCAGCTTCTCCCAGGCCTTTGGTCAATACAAATAATAGCTTGGTGGGGGTCTTGGTCACCATAGGTCTCTTTATATTTACCATAATTAGGAATTTTGTTATGATCAGCTGTGGATGTCAAGCAATTTGTCGGTCTGGTTCTGCTGAGGTTCAACCTCTAGGAGCCCTAATGACCGCCAACTCCAAGATAAATCAGAACCAAAACCACAACCGCGGCGACCAGACGGTAACCGGCAAATACCATAAAGGTATGGCTTTGCAGAAACCGCAGTAAGTATTTGATGGTCAGATAACTGGAGAGCACCGCGGCGACGAATCCCAGGCTATAGGGCAACAGATGAAAATTATCGGCCCCGCCCTGGATTAGTTTAATAGTGTGCAATAGCCCGGCCCCGAAAATAACCGGGGTGGACAGCAGAAACGAAAAGCGGGCCGAGGTTTCCCGGGTCAGACCGAGGAACAGGCCGGTAGTCATGGTTATGCCGCTCCTTGACACCCCCGGCATAATCGCCAGGGCCTGGGCCAGGCCGATAAGCAGGGCATCCTTAAGGGTGAGGCCGGGCAGTTGCCGTTTATGTTGGGCCAGCTTTTCGGCCAAAATCAGCAAGATGCCGACCGAACCCAACAAGATCGCAATGCGCACCGGACTGCGGAAGATGGTTTCCGCCTGATGTTCCAATAGATAACCGGCCAGTCCGCCTGGAATAGTGCCCAGAACCAGATACCAGAACAGTCGCCGCTCAAAACGGTTGGACCGCGTCGGTTGGAACAAGGCCTGGGCCATCCTCCACCACTCCGGCCAGAAATAGGCCACTAAGGCCACTAGCGTGCCGACGTGTAAAATAATGTCAAATCCTAACCCGGCTTCCTGGACATTTAAGAAATGTTCAAACAGGGCCAGGTGGCCGGAACTGGAGATGGGCAAAAATTCGGTTAAGCCTTGAATAATTCCTAAGAAAATGGCCTCTAAGACATGCATCACCCAATACCGCCGTGAGTCGGTCAGATAAGGCCGGTTCCCAAACCAGCCGCAATCAATAACAGCATCACCGCAACCAAGATTTGCATCATAGCCAGAGTTACTTTTTTTAGCAACCGGTTTCCCAGAAAAGTGCCCAAAAACGCCGAAAGAGTGGCGGCAACCAAAACAGACAGATTACCAGCCGTTAGGGCTCCGGCCATATGGGTGCCGTACACCGACAGGCGGGCCAGGTCTACCAGACAAGCAATCACCACGCCGGTGGCGATAAAGCTCTGAGGAGTCAAGCCGGAGCGGATCAGAAAGGCGCTGCGCAGCGCGCCCTGATGTCCTGACAGCCCGCCAAAAAAGCCGCTGAGCAGCCCGCCGAGCGGCAGCCAGCGTTTTTCAAAAGCCAGGTGTTTAAATTTGGGGGCCAGTTCCACCATGGCAAAACCGATCATCAACAGGGCTACTACTACCTTTACCGGCATGACCTGGTAATACCGGCTCCCCAGGTGATACTCCAGCCAAGGCTTCAGGTCGCTGAGCCAGACGAGGGTCTGGGCTCCAAACCCGGCGGCCACAATCGCCGGCAAACCAAAGCGCCAGAGCACGCCCAGGTCGGCATGTCTCCCCAACATAATGAATTTTAGCAGGTTATTCAAAAGATGGACGATGGCCGTCAGGGCGATGGCCACTTCCAAAGGGAAGAATAAGGCAAATACCGGTAGAAACAGGGTGCCCAGTCCGAAACCGGAGAACAGGGTCAAGGCCGCGGTGATGTGCAATGGCAGGCGTGTAAACCTTGCAGGTTTAAATTAGCGAGATAAGCCGCAGTTTTTTCTAATCGCTCCGCCGTGGGGTTGAGCAGATGCAAGCCGCCAATAATGTCCAGGACCCGATCCTCGCCGCAGACCTGGCGGGCATAGTCCACGATATTGCAGATCCCGGCATGGGCGCAGCCCACGATGATCACCAGACCCTGTGGCGATTTATAGGCCAGGGCGGAATCATCCAGCAAAAAATCAGGCTGGTGGTCGTCGCCCGTGACGATCTGGCCCAGCGCCTCGCTCGCCTCAAAGTCGAACCGCCGCTCGATTTCGCCCAAAAACAGCAGCCGGTCGCTTAACGCTAGCGGGGTTGGGCAAAGCTGAAGAGGGAAATGTCGGGCCAGCTTCAATCCATCCAAGATTGAGCCAATTTCCGGGAGCCCCGGCAAGGTCTTGGTCTGCAACAAATCTGGATGTCCGACGATCGTGGGGCGGCGATGCGGCAACCCCTCGATCGCGGCTTCGGTAAACAGCCGGATTAAAGGGACCAATCCCCAGGTATGATCCAAGTGGCCGTGGGATAGCACCACGTAGTCCAGATGCCGCAGGTCCAGGCCCATTTTCTGGGCATTCAGGATAAAAATATCTGAATATCCTACATCCAGGAGGATGCGTCGGTCGCCTTCCTGAATAAATAACGACAGCCCCGGTTCCCCTAAGAAATACCGGTCAATCAGCGTGTGGTTGTCCACCAGGACGGTGAGTTCCAACAAGATTCCTCTCGAGAATTACCTATCGGACAGCTTAGGGAGGTTAATGGCGCGCGGGGCGGCTTCAAAACCCTGCAATGGTTTAAATAAGACCGAGATTCGGGGTCAAATAAATAGCTTACCAATCAGCATCGAACAGATAAGTGAAATAGGACAGGATCCCGCCCTCCGGCTTCTTCTCGGGAGTGGCCAGGATTTTTTGGCACTCGGCAATATATTTTTTGACCTGAGCCATCTTGGGGTAATCCGGGTATTCTTGCTCCACGGTTAGAAATCGGTCCAGGGCCGACTCATAATGCTTGGTTTTAAAATAGAATTCGCCGACATAGAATTCATGCTCGGCCAGATCCAGGAGACATTTTTGGATATTGTCGTCAGCTTTAGGGATGAATTCAGATTCAGGGAACTTCTCTTTCAGCCGCCGGAATTGCTGTAAGGCCCGGGCGGTAAAGGTCTGGTCGCGATCAATGGTGGAACGTTGGCGGTAAAAGCACATTCCTTGCTGAAAGATAACGTACGGAATGGCATTATTAGTGGGATGCAGCTTCTCAAAACTTCTATAGGCCTCCAAGGCCTCATCATAATTGCGCTTATAGAATTTAGCGTCGGCGACCTTGATCTCGGCCAGCAATGCCTGATCGCTATAAGGATAGCGGTCCTTTAGTTTTTCAAAGGCATCGATGGCGTCATCATAATTTTTCTTTTTTAATTTTTTGATGCCCTCCTGAGCCAGTACTTCCGGAGGCTTTTCCTCTTTCTTGCCGCCGAACAGACTGCCTACCCAACTACAACCCCCAATCAACCCCACGAAAGTGAGGAGCAGCAACAGCTTGATTAAAATGTGTCTTGGCATGGCCGATTACCCCATTTTGCGATGTTCTAAATATTGTTCGCAGGCAAATGCCGCAATCGCCCCGTCTCCTACTGCCGTAGAGATCTGACGCAGCAGTTTGGACCGGACGTCTCCGGCCGCGTATATGCCTTTTTGGTTTGTGGCCATCTCTGCATTGGTAATAATAAAGCCGCGTTCATCAAGAACTACGGTGTCTTTAAGCCAGTTGGTATTAGGAGTTATGCCTGCCCAGACGAAAACGCCGCTTACCGGCAAGGTCCTTTCCTGACCGGTTTTGACATTTTTTAAACTCAAGGCCCGGACTGATTGATCCCCCTCAATTTTCTGAACCACCGTGTCCCAATGGACTTGGATTTTGTCGTTAGTCAGTACCTTTTCCTGCAGGATTTTAACGCCGCGAAAGGCATCACGGCGGTGGATCAGGTGCACCTTCTGGGCGAAACGGGTTAAAAATACCGCATCCTGAAGCGCGGTATCGCCGCCGCCGACTCCGGCGACCACCTCATCCCGATATAAGGCCCCGTCGCAGGTGGCGCAATAGCTTACCCCTTTGCCGGTCAGTTCGGCCTCTCCGGGCACCCCCAGTTGGTTAGGCTTAACCCCGGAGGTAATAATTACCGCCTGACAGGTTAATTGTTGATCGGCCAGGACCAGCCTATGGCAATCCTCGCCGGGTTGCAAGGCCTCTGCTTCCCCGGTGATGATTTCCAACCCGAAACGCTCGGCCTGGTCCCGCATCCGTTGACTCAACTCAAAGCCGCTCACGCCCTCTGGGAAACCCGGATAATTTTCCACCACCTCGGTGGTCATGACCTGACCGCCGGTAATCAATTTTTCGATCAATACCGTTTTTATCCGGGCGCGCGCCGCATAGAGGCCCGCGGTCAAGCCGGCCGGACCTCCACCTACAATAACCAGATCGTAATCACAGGATTTCATCGTAGCTTAAAGAAGATAAGCAAGCATTAAAGGTCTAAAGCATCTTTTTGACGGCATTCTCGATCTGGGATTTCGACACCGCGCCGGTGATCTGATCAGCAACATTGCCATTTTTAAACAGAATCAGGGTGGGAATGGCCCGGATGCCGTATTTTGCCGGGGTTTGGGAATTTTCGTCCACATTCATCTTGGCAACTTTTAATTTGCCGGCATAATCCTTGGCCAGTTCTTCCACTACGGGGGCGATGGCCCGGCACGGACCACACCACGCCGCCCAGAAATCCACTAAGGCCGGGGTTTCGGACTTGAGTATTTCCCCTTCAAAATTTGCATCGGTGACATGCAACAAATCTGCCATTGCTTCTCTCCTTAGAAACCGGATTGATCTCGGAAATTAAAGATACCTTTCGCCGCGGACCAAGAAAGATCCATTTATCTAACCTTGAAATAGCTGGTTTGTCAATGGTTTTTTCCTGAAAAGCTCAGGGTAGAAGGCAAAAACTTCGCTAACCTGGGGGCTCTTACAGGTTATTAGTCCAACAGCGGTGAGGGCCGCGAATGACAAAGCCAGTTAGATGGTCAAAAATGACAAGATCTGGTAAAAAACTGATGGAACAGGCTTCCAGCCTGTTCAATAGCATCGTAAAGATGCCATGGCCACTCAGAACAATAATGGTTTACCAAAGTTAAGCAGCCACGGCAATCAATTAGCTAGGCTGAGTTATTGACTAATCACTCCGGCTCCCAGTCCTGGTAAGTTTATGCTGTTGCACCCATTGTCGGGCGGTCTGCTGCTGACGACAGGTAGGGCATAGGCGCCAAAATGATTCGCTTTCCGGAAACTGCTCAGGGAGAAAGGCCATGGCTTGGGGGGCGAAGAACCGCCCGCATCGAGGGCAAGGGAGCAGTTCCACCTGGGTATGCCAGGTATGGAGAATCCGCACTGGCCCCTTATCCTCCACCCGGATGGCCCCGGTCGGACAGATCTCGGCGCAGGCCCCGCAGCCGAGGCAGGCCTCGCTGTGCAGTTCAAAGGGGGTGCTGACTTTGCGGTTACCACCCCGCCCGACAAAGCCGATGGCACTGGCGCCGATGGCCTCCTGGCAGACCCGCACGCAGAGGCCACACAGCACACATAGGTCCATTTCCCCCTGCGCGGGGGTGACCGGAAAACGGGACTCTCGCACTCCCATAGCAGCAGCCAGGTTCTTGATCACTTCCGATTGCGGACAGCGGCTGAGAAGAAGTTCCACGGCCAGCCGCCGAGACGCGACCGCCTCCGGGGTTTCGGTGTTCACTATCATTCCGGCCGCGGCGGGATGGACACAGGCGGCGACCAGTTTCGCCGGCGGGGGGCTGGTTAAGGTGACCATGCAGAGCCGACAGGCTCCATAGGGCGCCAGCCCTTCATGATAACAGAGGGTGGGCAAAACTACGCCGGCGGCGCGTACGGCCTGCAATAGCCGGGCGCCGGCCGGCACGGTTACCGGTCGTTCATTTACGGTCAGATAAATCATCAGACTCAGTTACTGCTCGGTAAATCTTCTAAATTCCCAAGGCCGTCCGCTTGGCCTCAATATGGCCAATCATCAGTTGGGCCGCCTTAACCGGATCCGGTTCCACCGCAAAGGCGGCGCCCACCACCTCTTTAGCGCCGGAGGTCAGCAATTCGGTCACCGCGCTACTGCCCAGGACCGGGGGTACGGTGCCCAAGACCGTAAAAATCCCGGAGGACACCACATAGGAACCGATGCTGACCGCCTTTTCACTCATCCATTCCGGAGCCGCGCCGGCCACCGGCAGGTCACTGATATCCACTCCCAAGGCATTGGCCACCGCGGCGCACATGGTCAGGATGCGGCTGATGTCCACACAGGAACCCATATGCAATACCGGAGGAATCCCTAAACTCTGGCATACCGCCTTAAGTCCATCCCCGGCCTGGGCCGCGGTGCTGGACTTTGGGATTGTTGCAGCCCACTACTCCGGCAATGCCTTTGATAGCTCCCGACTTAATCTGCTCTAAGAGCGGATCCAGGCTGCCGCCCAAGGCCGCCAGGATGGCCTCGGTGCTGAAGCCCACCAGACATTCTACCTTATCATTCGGGATCACTACCTGGCCGGGTTTGCGCCAGCGATAATTTTCCACCGCCAGCCGGACGATCTCCTTAGCGATGTCATAGGCCTGTTCCTCATGGAATTCGATATGGGTGGCGCCCGGAAATTTGGCTTTGGGTGAGGTGGAAATAAACTTGGTATGGAAACAGCCGGTCAGATTTCCCAAGGCTGGCATGATACATTGCACGTCAACGATAATGGCCTCTACCGCGCCAGTGATTACCGCCAGTTCCTGCTGGAGGAAATTACCGGCAAGGGGAATACCATGCCGCATCAGCACCTCATTGCCGGTGCAGCATAAACCAACCACATTGATTCCTTTAGCCCCGAGCTTAGTGGCCAGCGCCAACATTTCCGCATCCCGGGAAGCGGCGACGATCATTTCCGAGAGGGTCGGTTCGTGGCCATGCACAATAATATTCACTTCGTCGGCCTTGAGCACTCCGAGATTGGCCAGGGACCGGGTGGGTTTGGGAGTGCCAAACAGCACATCCGAGATCTCGGTAGCGATCATCGAACCACCCCAGCCATCAGCGATCGCGGCCCTAAGTCCCTGCAAGATCAGATTAACCGGGTCGTTGTCTACCCCGATATGCGTGCGGTGCATGATTTCGACGATTTCGCGGTCGACGCCGCGGGGGTCAATCCCCAATTTTTGCCATAAGCCGACCCGTTTCTGGGGAGCCCGGCGGCTGAATTGAATCGGACCTTCCTGTTTGCCGAATTCGGCATAAACCGCCCGGGCTAGAGCCAGGGCGGTCTCCTCTTTGCTCCGTCCCTCAGTGGAAATGTTATATTCCGCGGCCAGGGCCTGAAGTTTTTGCTCGTCTCTAATCTCGTAGCCGCCGCCCTTGCCCTCCGCGGTCAAAAGCATGGTATGGGCCAGGTCGCGGCCATGATCGGAATGGGCGGCGGCGCCGGCGGCGATCATGCGGATCAGATTGCGGGCCACAATGATATCGGCGGTCGCGCCGCAAACCCCGCGCTTGGGTCCGGCATCCTCGAAAGGACTGATGCGACACGGTCCCATGTTGCAGTTGCGGCAACACACCCCCAATTCCCCGAAACCGCATTCCGGCAACATGGCCTCATAACGGTCCCAGGCGGTCTCCAACCCCAATTCTTCCGCCCGCGCCAGCATCTGATGCACACTAGGGTCAATGCTCCGCTTTAAAATTTTGTCGCTAACAGCCATGGTAGTCCTCCTCCTCAGTTTAGCTGCACAGTTGTGGCTGACTCGCAAGAGCCTCTAGAAATTGTCTGGCTGCGGCCTGGCTGGCCCGATCAGCTTCCTGTCGGGGATAGCGCAGACTAAGGGCCTTGGTGGGACAGGCCGCTACGCAGGCCGGGCCATCCGGCCGATCAACACAAAGATCGCACTTAAACGCAGCCCTTTTCTCCTGCCCGGCCACGGTGGTGGTGGCGACGTGGATGGCCCCGAAGGGGCAGACCATCATACACAGGCGACAGCCAATGCAGCGGGCCTGATCGACCGCGGTATAAGTTTCGGTCCGATAGGTGGCACCGGTGGGACAGACCCGGACACAGGGAGCATCCTGACACTGGCGGCATTGCACCGGCAGCTTTACTCCCTCAACCTGGACCACACGATTGCGGCGGTGCAACCGTTCCTGGGCCAGCACCGCGCCAATGATACTCCCAGCCTGGGTATGCGCTGCGGCACAGGCCAACTCACAGGTGTGGCAACCTACACAGCGCTGGGGATCAACCAACAGAAATGGACCTTCAAACTGCTCCATGTTTTACCATCGCCAGTTTTAAATCAGCCTGGCTCCATGACCATCTATCAGGGGGAACTGAGGTCTAAACGTCTTTGCGAAAGATTTTAGGGATTCAGGCCAGTTCTTGCCCTTTAACCCCCCCCTGGAGTTGTCTATTAGTAATATTTTTCACATAAATAACTGCTCTGTCAAATAGAAAATTTTGCGCGCTTATTCTGGTCGCAAATATTGCTAAGAACTTCACATATATATATCTCGGACAGTTTTTAACCGATGTTTTAAACATAAATTATTCCAGATAAATAAAGTAGATGGAACATAAAAATATTAGTTGACAAAAATCTTTTTTCTCTTTATAAGTGGGAGCAATGTGAAAAAAATAATGAACAGCGTTTTGAACCATATTGGGGTTGAGCGGCGGGAAAAAGAGTGTAAGGCAGATTCACGGTGACGATATTTTGATCGCTGGGGCGATTTCCTAAGGTTTAGATATTTAAGTTGATCATATAAACAGGGAAACTATTAAGCTCATATTTTAATTAACCTAATCAAAGGAGGCAGTTCTTATGGCGAAGTATGATCCGGTAAAAATGAAAGATTGGCAGATTGCCGAAATTGCCGAAGCGGAGATGATTCCCTTTGACGAGATGTGCGAAAAGCTCGAAATTCCCAAAGAGGAGCGCATCCCCTATGGCCAAAAAATCGGTCGCGTCGACTACCTGAAATGTCTGGAGCGCTTGAAAGACAAACCCGACGGCAAGTACATCGAAGTCACCGCCATTACTCCCACTCCCCTGGGGGAAGGCAAATCTACCACTTCCATGGGCCTGATCGAGGGCTTGGGAAAACGGGGCGTCAACGTCGGCGGCTGCATCCGCCAACCCTCCGGCGGCCCCACCATGAACATCAAGGGCACCGCGGCCGGCGGCGGCATCTCGCTCTTGATCCCCATGACCGAGTTCTCCTTGGGCCTTACTGGCGACATCAACAACATCATGAACGCCCACAATCTGGCCATGGTGGCCGCCACTTCCCGGTTGCAGCACGAGTTCAACTACAGCGATGAGCAGTTGGCCAAGCGGAACCTGAAACGTCTGGACATCAATCCCAAGAATTTCGAAATGGGCTGGATCATGGACTTCTGCGCCCAGGCCCTGCGCAATATCACCATCGGCCGGGGCGGCAAGATGGACGGCTTCTTAATGGATTCCAGATTCGGTATCGCGGTGTCCTCGGAAGTCATGGCCATCCTGTCAGTCTTCACCTCTTTGCCTGACCTCAAAGAACGGCTAAACAACATCGTGGTGTGCTATGACCGGGCGGGTAACCCGATCACTACCCGTGACCTGGAAGTGGGCAATGCCATGACCGCCTGGATGGTACCCTCCATCAATCCGACCCTGTGCCAGACGGTGGAGAAGCAGCCCTGCTTCGTGCACGCCGGTCCCTTTGCCAATATTGCCGTAGGACAGTCCTCTATCGTCGCCGACCAGATCGGGCTGAAGCTCTTCGATTATCATATCACTGAGTCCGGCTTCGGCGCCGACATCGGCTTTGAGAAGTTCTGGAATGTCAAGTGCCGGTTCAGCGGCCTCACCCCCCATGTCTCGGTGCTCACCACCACCATCCGGGGCCTGAAGCATCATGGGGTCAACGCTGGCGCTCTGCCGTGTCCGCCAGGCAAACCGATTCCCAAAGAATACTTTGAAGCCACTCCTGCCAACTTCAAATGGCTGGAAGACGGGGCGGAAAACATGGTGCATCACATCCGCACCATTAAAAAATCCGGGATCAAACCGGTGGTGTGCATCAATGCTTTCCATTACGATTCCGATGAAGAGCATGCGCTGGTCCGCCGGCTGGCCGAAGCGGAAGGTGCCTATGTGGCGGTGTCCAAACACTGGCAGTTCGGCGGCGAAGGGGCTTTGGAATTTGCCGACGCCGTTATGGACGCTTGCAAAGAAAAGCCTGATTTTAAATTCCTTTATCCCAACGACATGCCGCTCCGGAAGCGGGTCGAAACCATCGCTAAGGAAGTGTATGGCGCCGATGGGGTGGATTTCGCTCCCGAAGCCGAAGCCAAAGCCAAGAAGTTTGAAGCGGATCCCAAGTATAACGAATACGCCACCATGATGGTGAAGACGCACCTGAGTCTTACCCATGATCCGACCGTCAAGGGTACGCCTAAAGGCTGGAGACTGCCGGTGCGCGACTTCTTGATCTATGGCGGCGCCAAATTCATCTGCCCGGTCTGCGGCGCCATCAGCCTGATGCCTGGTACTGGCTCCGACCCGGCCTTCCGGCGGGTGGATGTGGATACCAAAACCGGAAAGGTTATCGGCCTGTTCTAACTGCCAATTGATAATCTCCAGGCCCGCCAGGGCCTGGAGCACTTTTATGTAAACACAAGAATCAACTTGTTATTTTCACTTATTTATCAGGATAAACTAGACTTACCCTTAGAGTGCCGGGGACTTCGGTCCCCGGTGTACATTTCCCAGGGAAACCGGTTAGGCCAGCTCGGCCCGCGGCGGGCTACCAGAGATTACTTGCCTGGTTTAGATCTGCACCCAAGAAATGCCCCGGGGTTTCTTTATTTAGCTAATTTCCCTCCGAAAAGCTTATATTCTTCCTCGACTTTTATGAGGTGAGGGCCTTACTGCTTTCCGGATAGAAACTAGCTAAATAATCCGAGCTCAACAGGGTATAAGTGAGCCGAGCCAAATTAAGGAGTTGGTAACCACTGGGCAGTTGTCACTAACAACTAAAACTAACAACCAAGATCCAAGATATTTAGACCTCGAGAAGGAGGATGGTATTTATGTTTGAGATAGTTGCCCGAGAAGAAATGGCCGAGGGCACCGTAGTCAGTAACTGGATCCGCGCCCCCAAAATTGCCCAAAAAGCCAGACCGGGACAGTTCGTGATCCTACGGGCCAATGACACTGGCGAACGTATCCCCCTGACCATGGCGGATACTGACCCAGATAAGGGTCTGATCAACATCATCTATCAGGTGGTCGGCAAGAGTACTGCCCTCTTTAAAACCCTTCAGGTCGGACAGGGCTTTCAGGATGTCATCGGTCCTTTGGGGCAGCCCACCCATGTTGAAAAGGTCGGCAAAGTGGTCTGCGTCGGCGGCGGCACCGGAGTGGCGGTGCTGCACCCCATTACCCGGGGTTTAAAACAGGCCGGCAATCATGTTTTTGCGGTG
This sequence comes from Desulfobacca sp. 4484_104, assembly GCA_002049795.1. GTDB lineage: Bacteria > Desulfobacterota > Desulfobaccia > Desulfobaccales > Desulfobaccaceae > Desulfobacca_B. The sequence continues at coordinate 11,544 of MUKC01000009.1, forward strand.
ATCGGGGCCCGCAATAAAGACCTGCTGATCCTGGAAGACCGCATGCGGGATGCCTCCCATGAACTGTTTGTCTGTACTGATGACGGCTCTTATGGACATCATGGCTTCGTCACCGATATGCTCAAAAAAATTCTGGATGAGAATAAAGACGTGGGCCTGGCGGTCTGTATCGGACCGGTGCCGATGATGAAATTCTGCTGCAAGATGACCAAAGAGTACAATGTCAAAACCCTGGTCAGCCTTAATCCGATCATGGTGGATGGCACCGGAATGTGTGGTTGCTGCCGGGTCACGGTGGGCGGCGAACGCAAGTTTGCGTGCGTCGACGGCCCCGAATTTGACGGCCACCAGGTGGATTTTGAGGAGCTCACGGCACGACTGCAATCTTATCTGGAACAGGAAAAGCAGTCCTACGATATTTTTAAAGCCAAATAAGGTTACAGCCACCGCACTGATGGGTATCAGTTTCGAGGGACCCAGAATCGCCAACGATAGATAAAATCTCTGGACTGAAACTCGAAACTTAGAACTCCAAACATGTAGAATTCCCAGGGAGGATAATCATAATGGCGGAAGAAGAAAAACCCCAAAAGGAAAAAAAAGAGAAAATTCCCCGGCAAAAGATGCCGGAACAGGATCCCCAAGTCCGCCGGCGGAATTTTGATGAGGTTCCCTTAGGACTTAGCCCGGAGCTGGCCCAACTGGAGGCCAGTCGCTGTCTCCAATGCAAGGACCCCCGCTGCGTCAAAGGCTGCCCGGTGGAAGTCGATATTCCCGGGTTTATCAAATTAGTGGCTGACGGTGATTATGTCGGCGCGATTCGCAAGATCTGGGAAAAGAATGCCCTGCCTGCGGTCTGTGGCCGGGTCTGTCCTCAGGAAATCCAATGCGAGGGCATGTGCATTCTGGGCAAAAAAGGTGAGTCCGTGGGGATTGGCAACCTGGAAAGGTTTGCCGCGGATTACCAGCGCCTCTACGGTAAACCGGTGCTGCCCCCCAAGGCGGACCCCACCGGTAAGAAAGTGGCCGTGGTGGGCGCCGGTCCCTCGGGGCTGACCGTGGCCGGCGACCTGATCCTCAAAGGCCATGACGTGACGGTCTATGAGGCCCTCCATGCTCCTGGTGGAGTGCTGGTGTACGGAATTCCTGAGTTCCGGCTGCCCAAAGAGATCGTCGCCTCAGAATGTAATTACCTGGAACGCCTGGGTGTCAAAATTATTACCAACGCGGTTATTGGCCGGATTGAAACCGTCGACGAACTGTTTGAGCAGGGTTTTGACGCGGTCTTCCTGGGGGTAGGGGCTGGGTTGCCGATGTTCCTCAATGTCCCGGGCGAAAACCTGATCGGCATCTATTCCGCCAACGAGTATCTCACCCGGGCCAACCTGATGAAGGCCTATGCCTTCCCGGAATATGATACGCCCATCGTGGTGGGGAAAAATGTGGTGGTCTTTGGGGCCGGAAACGTGGCGATGGACTCGGCCCGGGTGGCCATGCGTTTAGGCGCCGATCGGGTGCGGATTGTCTATCGCCGCTCCAGGGCCGAGATGCCGGCCCGGGAAGCCGAGATTCATCACGCCGAGGAGGAGGGCATCGAGTTCTTCCTGCTCACCGCGCCGACCAAATTCATCGGCGATGATAAAGGCCGGGTTACCGGGGTGGAATGCCTCAAGATGGAATTAGGAGAACCGGATGCCTCGGGCCGCCGTCGTCCCGTGCCGATTCCAGGGTCGGAATTTCAGCTGGAGTGTGACCTGGCAGTGATTTCGGTCGGGGCCGGTGCCAATCCGCTGCTGACCAAGACCACCCCAGGGCTGGCCCTCAATAAATGGGGCTATATCGTCGCTGATCCTAAGACCGGCAAAACCACCAAAAAGGCGGTTTGGGCCGGAGGCGATATCGTTACGGGTTCGGCTACGGTCATCCTGGCCATGGGTGCCGGACGCATCGCCGCCAACTCCATCCATGACTATCTAACCATGGGTTGGTAAGAATATTAAGGAGAGGCCAGACCGTCATTGTCGGGCTTTCCTGGCCTCTCCTGGTCGGTCAAACATCTTAACCTCGCCCATCCGTTCCGGCCAGCAACTCCAGCTCTGCCCTTAACTGACAAATCGTTCTGACCGCCGTTATTAAGCTGCTGGTTCCCTCAGCGTCGATATCGGTGCCTTATCGGCCTTGCCAAGACTCGCTACCTGTGGTAAAAGAAATTAAGTTAAATTCGAAAATTATCTAACAGCCAAGAGCATGGCCCGCCGAACTATCGTCGATCATTACGCCCGCCAGGCCCGTCACCAACATTATGTGTCGCGGGCGGTCTATAAGCTCAAGGCCATTGATGAGAAATATCAGCTTTTCGGTCCGGGCCAGCAAATCCTCGATCTGGGCTGCAGCCCAGGTTCCTGGCTGCAATACCTGGGGCCGCGGGTGGGGCCGACCGGCCTGGTGGTAGGCATTGATCGCCAGCCCCTGGCAATCAATATTGCGCCGCCGCTTTATTTTGTTCCAGGCGACCTGGAAGACCTGGACTTGAAGCAGGTCAAGTCCATCAGCCCGAATTTTGATGCGGTGTTGAGCGACATGGCCCCGGCCACCAGCGGTATCCGGGACGTGGACCATCAGCGCTCTATGCATCTGGCCAGCCTGGCCTGGCGGTGGGCGCAAGAATTACTGCGGCCGGGAGGGCATTTTCTGGTCAAGGTCTTTGAAGGCCCGGATTTTCCGGAGTTGGTTAAAGAGGTGCGGCCCCAGTTCAGCCGCACCCATATCGTCAAACCCGCTGCCTCCCGCTCCGAAAGCCGGGAGATTTACCTGTTGGGTTGGCGTCGGCAGACCGGCACACTTTCTATATGACAGCTGAACAGAAAAGTAAGAGAATTTAAGTCATTATCGAAACAGGCGGATAGCCAGGATTCTGAATCTCTGGTTTCGTTCTGGAAAAGGGATCCGGAGGTGAACAATTCGCCCCAGGAATTGGAATTAATTAGCCGCCAAGGGGCTGTGCAGAACCTCCTGCAAAGGTCTTCTGGGGGAAAGCGATTTACTAGTATCGAGACAGTCAAAATATTGGCTGAATATAGCAATAGTTTCTAGATGACAGAATCCTTTCCGGCTAATTCTCGCGCAGCGATTTTGGGGTTTCATTTTGCCGATCGCCTCAAGGCAGGGTTCATCCTGGCTTCCCAGCTTCTGGAGGTGGCAATCCACCTGCCGGAACCGGAGGCCGCGGGGGCCCGCCAGCTTTATCAGGTTTATCTGCGCGCCTTGGAGCAAGAGATGTCCTTATGCCAGTCGGTGATTAAGGACCCTGAACTATTACGGGTCCAAACCGTCCTCAGTGGTCTGGCCGGGAGGGTGGCGGACGGGCAACTAAAGGACGTCCAAGCCTATCTGACCTGGATGATTACCATTATCACCACCTATGCCCAACGGTCCATGGCCTACCTGCAACAGCAACAGCTCCTGTAATAGGGGCAGGTCCTTAAAAGAACTAATGATTATTGTCAAAATCCATTGAAAGGAGGGCAGCGGCGAGATGTCAGGACATTCGAAGTGGAGCACGATCAAACGGAAGAAGGGCGCCCAAGACGCCAAGCGGGGGAAGATCTTTAGCAAACTTATCAAGGAAATTACTGTGGCGGCCCGTTTAGGGGGTGGCGATCCGGGCGGCAACCCCCGGTTGCGGGCTGCGGTAGAGGCCGCCAAGGCCGAGAACATGCCCAAAGATAATATCGATCGGGCCATCAAGAAAGGCACCGGCGAACTGGAGGGCAGTGCCTACGAGGAGGTTATCTATGAAGGCTACGGGCCGGCCGGGGTGGCCCTGTTAGTCGAAAGTTTAACCGATAATAAGAACCGCACGGTTTCCGATGTCCGTTATCTGCTCAGTAAATATGGAGGGAGCATGGGCGAGGCCGGATGCGTGGCCTGGATGTTTGATAAAAAAGGGGTCATCGTCTTTGATAAGGCTGCGGTGGACGAAGACGAACTGCTGGAGGCGGCCCTGGAGGCCGGGGCCGATGATCTTGTGGTCGGCGAAAGCGAATTCGAGGTGCTTACCGAGGCCACCAATTTCGAGGCGGTCAGAAAGGCCCTGGAAGATAAAGGATTTACATATGTGCTGGCCGAAGTCCAGATGCATCCCAAAAGCACAGTGCGCATCGAAGAGCAAAAAGCCGCCGAGCAGGTGTTAAAGCTCCTGGAAATGCTGGAAGATCACGACGACGTGCAACACGTCTTTGCTAATTTTGATATTCCGGACCAAATCATCGAGGCCTTGGAGTGAGTCTGATCGTGCTGGGAGTTGATCCGGGCTCTAGGGTTACCGGTTACGGTCTGGTCGGCGAGCGCCAAGAATGTTTATATCATCTAGACAGCGGCCAGATCAATTTACCGGGTCGCCTGCCGCAGAGTCAGCGTTTGCTGCGGATCTATCAGCGACTGACGGAATTGCTGGAGCTGCAGCCGCCCGGAGCGCTGGCCGTGGAAGAGGTGTTTTTGGCCCGTAATGTGCAAAGCGCCCTGAAGCTGGGGCAGGTGCGGGGGGTGGTAATGTTGGCGGCGGCGCAGGCCGGGGTGCCGGTCTTTGAATATTCGCCGCTGGTGCTTAAAAAGGCGGTGGTGGGCTACGGCCAGGCCAGCAAGGACCAGGTCAAGATGATGGTAGAGCAACTTTTAGGGCAGACGGTGACCAACCATAACGCTGCCGACGCCCTGGCCTTGAGCATCTGCCATCTGTTTCATGACCGGCAACAGCGCCTCATCAGCGATCAGAGTCCGGTATGATTGCCCTGCTGGAAGGAGAATTAGCCTCAAAAGGTTCAGCTCAGGTGATCATCAAGGTCGCGGGAGTGGGCTATCAGGTCTTTATCCCGCTTTCCACCTTTTATGGCCTGCCCGAGCCGCCGGCTTTAGTTACCCTGCAGATTCATACCTATATGCATGCCGAGGCCCTACAATTATTTGGCTTTCAGACCCTGGAAGAGAAACAGATTTTCCTCAACTTATTGACCATCCCTCGGGTCGGCCCTCGTACGGCCCTAAATATTTTATCGGGCTTCAACCCCCAGGAACTATCGGAAGTGCTGGCCCGCGGCGATGTCAAGCGGATGGCCAGTATTCCCGGCGTGGGCCGCCGCTCGGCCGAGCGCATCCTGTTGGAACTAAAAGATAAGCTTCATCCGGCGCGGCCGCCCTTGCCGCGGGCCGTGCTGCCGCCCCAGGAACGTCTGTTTCAGGATGCTTTATCCGCCCTAGTCAATCTGGGTTATTCCAAAAACATTGCCGAAAAGGCCTTAAACGAGGTCCAGGCCCAAGGGGCTGCCCTGACCCTGGAAGAGCTGTTGCGCCAGGGCCTGAAGCGCCTGGCCCCTTGATACCTTGTGATATTTGCGCTCAACTGGAAATCTCAAGTTCCTTTTTGGGGTTGACCGCGACGCAGGCTGACCATGCTTGCCGACCAGGTAGTTAGCGTTTCGGAAAGGATTCCAGGATTTTCTTTACATCCACCGGGATATAGGTGCGGCTGTGACTGGGGCACACCGAAAGCCGCAGAGTATTTAAGTCACAAACCGCGGAATAGACCGTATCTTCCCAGACCTGGGCATCGAGCAGGATATCTTCCAGGTCGGCGATTGAGAGTTTGGGTTTGTTTCCAGCCAGGTGGAGGATTCGGTAGTAACGCCGCCGGGAGCTATCATCGGGCGGTTGGGCAATGGGCCGCAGCGCCGGGGTGATGAGATGATTAGTGCTAATCAATAAATTATATTGGGGTCGGCGACTGGACCAATGCTGCAGTCCCAGTTCCAGTAAGAGCAGCCGGTGCTCCGGGGCGCTGGCTAACAAAACGTTCCAGGCGTGGAAACGGGGCCATTGGGTAATCAGACGCTGTAGACGGGTAAGTTTCTCGGCTTCGGCCAGGGCCTGACGCAAGCGAGGTAAAATAAACTGGCCGTTGGTCGGCAAAGGTTCCTCGCTGAAGCTGCTATTCAGGGCTATTCCCAGCCTGGCCTGATTAAGGCCCATGGTAGGGAGAGGGATGCCGGGCAGGGTCAGGGCGACATAGGGAATACTGCCCGGCGGGCCATAGGCCAAAAGGATTACCGGCGTGCCCTGCAGATGGGGCCAATCAAGATTGTGGGCGATCAGTTCGTGGCCATTTGAGGACCGGACGGCTTCCACTGCCAGGGACGTACAGGCCGGATAAAGGATGGCTTCGGCAAAGAAATTGAGGAGATAAATATCTTCCAGTCCGACCCCGGCTCCCTGGGCTATCCCTTGAAGTTCGGCTACCAGGCTGGAGGGCAGGCGGGCCAGGCCGCCCTGCAGGTAGCGCTGCATCTCGGCCCGGAGGGCTTGCGGGTTCGGGCCTAAGAACTTTTTTTCCAATACTTGGTGGACCAAGCGCTGAATCTCGACGCCAAACAGCTTCCCATGGATGCGTCCGGATTCGGTTGGACCTCCCCACAGCATCAACACCGGCAACTCATAGATCTGAAAAAACCGGTAGTTTGGCTCGTTACCCTGAACTGGCCGGGCCTGAGTACAGGTGATCAGGGTCGCCATTATCAGACTTAGAACCAGGTAACGTGACTTCCTGAGCAATATAGCGATTTTCCGGATCATGATTAGTTTCTCAGGTGACTTTGGTGTTTCCGGAAGCAGGCGTCTCTACGGGCAGAAAAAGTCCAAAGGTGGCGCCCAGTCCTGGCAAATTTTCCAGAAATATGTTACCCCGGTGTTCCCACAGGATACGCTCGGCAATGGTTAAATCCATGCCAATCTTAGCGGGATTAGTGCTGAAAAAGGGATTAAAGATAAACGGCTGATCTTCAGAGCGGATGCCGCCGCCGGTATCTATGACTTCAATCATCAGCCAGTGGTTGCCTAAGCCGGTGCGCAAGGTCAAAGTGCCACCGTGGGGCATGGCTTCCAAGGCGTTGCGCATCAGGCTGGCCAAGGCCCGACTGATCAGGCGTCGATCTAGCCGGTGTTGATAATCCAATGGCAAGTTATTTTCAAAAATCAGCCTGACTCCCTGGCTTCGAGCTAACTCCGCAAAAGGCTCGACGGCCTCGGTCACCACTTCGACGACTTCCTCGGGCAGAAACACCGGTTCGGGTAAGTCACAGAACTCTTGGACCTTTTCCACCAATTTTTCCAAACGCTTGGTGCTGTCGAGGATCTGCTGGAGATATGATTGCCATTGCTCATCGCTGGGCAGCTTGCGGGCCAGGCGGTGGGCAAAACCACCTATAGTCATTACCGGATTGCGCAATTCATGAGCCACTCCCTGGGAAATGCGGGTTAAAGTCATGAGGCGCAAATTGTAAAGACGTCTCATTTCTTCCCCCAGTTTCCGTTCCTGCTCCCGTAGGGCGCAAAGCTCTGACTGATCGTGAATCAACACCGTTGCGGCCAGCACCTGGCCGGGGTGATCCGGGTCTTCAAGATAGGAGGTAATGAGGAGCAAATGTCTCTGATTCCCGTCGGGACAGAGGTAAGGAACTTCTTTATAGGCCCGCACCTCCCGGTTCTGGGCAATATCTAGAATAGCCTGATTGAAATCGTCATTTTGAGGGTATTGCAGCAAGATTTCACCCCAACTTTTATCCTGGACTTCGTGGCGGGCAAATCCCAGGATCCGTTCCGCGGCCGGGTTAAGGTAAATAATTACCCCTTCCGGACCAATCAGCAGTAATCCCTCTTGCAGACCCTCGAAAATATTACTGGCTACTAATTGCCGGGACCGTTCATCCATCGTGGTTTTTCTCCGTTCAGGCAATTCTTATCACCTTCCCAGGTTAAACAAATTTGATAATGCCGATAGCCGTCAGGCTCATGAGCTTGGAGGCCTGACCGCCGAAAAGACTTTATTAGCAATATAAGGCGTAAAGATCCCGGCCTGAGCGATCAGGAAGGTGGAAAAGGGTCCCAGTTCGGGAACTTCCTGAGTCCGGGCAAACCAATAAGTGGCCGGGATCAGGATGGCGAAAATCCCGGTAATGATGGCAAACAGGCCAATAAAGGCAATCACCCGGCTGGAACTACTGGCAAATTTGTATCTGACTTCATAGATCGGCTCTTGGGTTCCGGTTTTAAAGATCGGCTGGTTATTGGCGTCCCGAAGCAGGATTTTTTCTTCCAGATGCTCGGAGAGGGCTTCACCCAGTTTCCATCCTGGATCTTTGCGTAAGGAACGGGCCAGCCAGATCAGGATGATCGCAAAAAACATTATCGGAAACCAGGCCATGACGATATAGAGCCAATTACCCGCAGGGGGTTCGGTTAAGGTCAAGCCTGCCTGGCCGATTTCCCGGCCCCTGCTCTTAATCGTTATTTCCCCGGATTTTGCCGGACTGGGTACGGTGACCACAATGGTGCGTCCATCGGGACTGACGACCCGGGCCTTGGCGACTTCTTGCTTATCCTTACCCACCAGAAAGATAACTTCATTATTACTGGCCTGAAGATCAAAGGTTCGATCCTGGTTGCTGGTTACTACCAGCAGGCCGCCCGCCGGCACCTGGGCCGGTAGCAGAGTTTAAAATAAGCAATCTTGTCAGGCTCATGCTTCCTCCTCGGGAAGAGTCCACAAGACTCTTAATTTATGTGGTTCCAAAGGTAGGTTTAAAAAACTCGAAAAAGGCTGGACAACTAGCCGTTAGTATATGCATGGGCCTCGTGGTTGTCCAGTAGATAATTAAACGGCCTAAGCCCTTTCCAAAAGGAAATATTGAGTGTATAATCGGGGGCTATGAGCTCATCGTTAGAGGCATTTTTCCATCCCCGGGCGGTGGCGGTTATCGGCGCCTCGCGTGATTCCGAGAAGATCGGCTATGCCTTGGTTGATAATCTCCAACATTGTGGTTTCAAGGGGCAGATTTATCCGATCAATCCTAAATCGCCGGAGATTCTGGGCCTCAAATCCTATGCCTCGATAAATGATGTGCCGGATGAGGTAGATTTGGCGGTGATCGCCATCCCGGCTTCCCAGGTCGTCGCGGTGTTGGCAGAATGCGGCCAAAAAGGGGTGCCGGGGGTTATCGTTATCACCGCCGGTTTTGGCGAAATCGGTGGCGAAGGACGGAAAAATGAGCGCTTGCTGGTGGAAACTGCTCGCCAATATACTCTGCGCCTGCTCGGTCCCAACTGCATGGGCATCATCGACACCATCATTCCCCTGAATGCCTCGTTTGCCGGGGGCATGCCGCTTCCCGGCCACATCGCCTTTATGAGTCAGAGCGGTGCGTTGGCCCAAGCCGTATTGGATTGGGCCTGTGCCGAAGGCATTGGCTTCTCCCGCTTTGTCAGCCTGGGCAATAAGGCCGATCTGACCGAAATCGATTTTATCCGGGCCTGGGGCGAGGATCCGCACTCCAAGGTCATTCTGGCCTATCTGGAAGATATCCGTGATGGCGCCGAATTTATGGCTCTTTGCCGCCAGGTGACGCGGCAGCAGGGCACCCCGATCATTGCGATTAAGAGTGGCACCACCGCCGCCGGCACCCGGGCGGTGTCGTCGCATACCGGCTCCTTGGCGGGATCAGAGCAGGCTTACGACACCGCCTTTAAACAGGCTGGGGTAATTCATGCCGCGTCCGTAGAGCGACTCTTTGATTATTCCCTGGCCTTTGCTTATCAGCCGCTTGTCGCTGGCAACCGCCTGGCCATTCTCACCAATGCCGGCGGTCCTGGCATCCTGGCTACGGATGCCGCGGAACGGGCCGGCTTGCAGGTCGCCAATCTGGCCGCGGCGACCATCAATCGGCTCCGCGCACTTATTCCGGATATCGCCAGTGCCCTGAACCCTATCGACGTGCGCGGCGATGCCTTTGAAGATAGTTACGATATGGCCTTGCGCCTGGCCCTGGCCGATGCCAACGTGGACAGTGTAGTGGTTATCCTGACCCCACAAAAACTTACCCGGGTGGAAGAAACCGCTCAGGTCGTGGCCCGGGTGGTGGCGGAGATGAACCGCGCTGAAAAGGAGTCGCCCACTTCTAACCAATCGCCCGCGGCGGTTTCGATTGATTTACCCCTGACTCCGAAACCGGTGCTGGCCTGTTTCATGGGGGAGGCGCATGTCAAAGCGGGCATCAGCATATTGCAAGAACACGGCATTCCTAATTATGCCTTTCCCGAGCGCGCCATCGAAGCCTTGCAGGCTATGTGGCAGTATCGACAATGGCTGGAGCGGCCCTTGGTCCAGCCGCCGCGGTTTGCCTTTGATGACGACCGCCTGCGGCAGATTTTTGCCCAAGTGCGCAATGATGGTCGGGTGGCGCTGGCCGAAACTGAAAGCCATGATATCGCTGCGGCCATCGGACTCAAGGTTCCGAAGGCCGAACTGGCCCGTAATCGGGAAGAGGCGGTAGCCCTGGCCCGATTAATCGGCTACCCGGTGGTGTTCAAAGTTGCCTCGCCGGAAATTTTACATAAATCCGACCTGGGCGGCGTCCGGGTCGGCATCAACAATGACCTCGAGGCCCGAGGTGCCTTTGATTTGATTACGGCGCGGGCCCATCGTTTTGCGCCCGGCGCTCAGGTGTGGGGAGCGACGATTCAGGAAATGGTGACCCCTGGCCGCGAAGTGATTATCGGCATGAGTCGCGACCCGCAATTCGGGCCGCTATTGATGTTTGGCCTGGGCGGCATCTATGTCGAAGTGCTAAAAGACGTGGTATTTCGCATTGCGCCGATCAGCGAAGCCGAAGCCCAGGCGATGATCAACGAAATTCACAGCGCCCCCCTGTTGCGCGGCGTGCGGGGAGAACAGCCCCCAGATAGAGACGCAATCTGCCAGGCCTTGCTGCGGGTATCGCAACTGGTCCACGAATTCCCGGAGATTGTCGAACTCGATATCAATCCCCTGGTGGTCCATGAACAGGGCGCGGTGGCGGTGGATGTGCGAATGGTGATCACCCCGGAGTAGCAAACGTCAACCTTAACCGCAGGCCAGCAACTGAGTCCTGGCCATCAATCGGAGATAACCATGCATGCCCTTTACCTGACCTCCACTGCGGTGGCTATTGGCAAAACCGCCCTAAGCTACGGGCTGGCGACCCGTCTTAAACAGGATGGATTGCGGGTGGGGTATTTTCAACCCCTGGTGGTGGCGGATCGGGGGGTCAGCGGCGAGGCCCTTCGTAAGGACGCCAGTTTTATGCGTACCGCCCTTGATCTTGCCGAACCTTTGGAGCTATTAGCGCCGGTGGTCCTCGATGCCGCGGCCCTGGAAGAGGCCCTGGCCGGTAAACCCAATAACTACGCGGAGCAAATTGAACGGGCCTTCGTCCAGGTGGGGCAGGATAAAGATCTATTGCTGATTGAAGGTGCCGGGACCCTGACCGAGGGCTTGCTTCTTGATCTACCGCCCCAGGCCCTGGCTGCCCGACTCAATGCCCAGGTCCTGGTGCTGATAAAATATACTGATGAACTAGCGCTCAATGACTTGCTGGCTGCCAAGGTCCAGTTCGGTGCCAGTTTTTTAGGGTCGGTGATCAACGAGGTGCCGCCGGCCCAGCGGGAATTTGTGGAGCATTCCGTAATACCCTTTTTGGATAGCCGTCGGCTAAAGGTCTATGCCGCCTTGCCGCAGGAACGCTTGCTGATAGCCCTGACCGTCAATGAAATTGCCGAGTTTTTGGGGGCTGAGGTGTTGAATTCTGCCGACCACGGTGAGGATTTGGTGGAAAATTTCCTGGTCGGGGCCATGAGTGTAGACGCGGCCCTGTCGTATTTCCGCCGCCAGCCCCGCAAGGCGGTGATTACCGGCGGCGACCGCGCCGATATTCAGTTGGCCGCGCTCGAGACTTCGACCCGTTGTATCATCCTCACCGGTCACATCCAACCCAGTCCGGTAATTTTAAGCCGGGCCGAAGAACTGGGTGTGCCTTTGCTTCTCGCCCGGCCCGACACCCTGAGCGTGGTCGAAATCTTGGAACAATATTTCGGGCGGATGCCGTTCCAGCAACCGCACAAAATGGCCTGCATTCAACAATTATTAAGCCAATATTTTGATTTTGAACGGTTTTACGCCGATCTTCACATCCAGATAAAATAGACCCTGCTTTACTTCTCTTTCTTCAATTGGTCCGCTACGGATTTGATGGCCGCTTGAACCTTCTCCGGGTCTCCCAGATAGTAATGCCGGCTGGGAGTCAGATCGTCATTCAGCTCATATACCAAAGGAATACCGGTAGGGATATTGAGGCCGACGATTTCCTCATCGGGCACCTGGTCCAGGTATTTGACCAGGGCCCGGAGGCTGTTGCCATGCGCGGCGATGATTACCCGTTGGCCGCTTTTTACCGCCGGGGCGATGGTTTCGTGCCAGTAAGGCAAAAAGCGGGCCACCACGTCTTTCAGACACTCGGTCAGAGGTAGTTCAGCGGCGGGCACCTGAGCATAACGCGGGTCTTTGCCGGGATAATAAGGATCATCGACGCTGAGCGGCGGCGGCGGGACATCATAACTGCGCCGCCAGATCTGGACCTGCTCCATGCCGTGTTTTGCCACCGTCTCGGTCTTGTTAAGACCCTGTAAGCCGCCATAATGACGCTCATTCAAGCGCCAGCTATGGCGGATCGGAATCCACATCAGGTCCATCTCCTCCAGGGCCAGCCACAGGGTCTTGATGGCCCGTTTGAGGACCGAAGTAAAAGCGATATCAAAGACCAAGCCTTCCCGCGCCAGAACCTGGCCGGACTCGATGGCCTCGGCGGTCCCCTTTTCGGAGAGGCCGACGTCAATCCAGCCGGTGAAGCGGTTCTCTTTGTTCCAGACGCTTTCGCCATGGCGAAGCAAAACCAGCTTTTTCATTAAGAATAATACTCCTCTTTATCTGAAATGCCATAAGTTTAGCGGTATCTGAGCATGGTCTTGGACCACCGCGAGCTGTCATCCTGGCATGCGTTGGCAAGGAACCGAAAGCGAAGGAAAACGTGGTAAGCTTATTAACTTTCTGGAGGCGGCATCCGGATTCGAACCGGAGAATAACGGTTTTGCAGACCGCTGCCTTGCCACTTGGCTATGCCGCCCAAAAAAAATGGAGCGGGAAACGGGATTCGAACCCGCGACTTCAACCTTGGCAAGGTTGCACTCTACCACTGAGTTATTCCCGCTCTATTTTCTATTTATCCTTGTCGGGCCAGGTTTGTCAAGAGTAAATCAACCCCCTGATGAAAAACTTGCTCGTCAAAACATGACGATATAGAAATATCCCTTATGGATCTACCGGATTTCCCGATGCCGTTCCCGGTCCACAGCTGCTGAACAGCCCCAGTTGCCCGGCACCCGGGGCCGCGGCGCGGCGCCGCGGCCGGGCCAGACGGGGGAAGCCCAACTGATCCAGGGTCCCGGCCTCGATATTTTCCAGCACCTCCTGGGCCCGGTCAATCACCCCCTCCGGCACTCCGGCCAGGCGGGCCACCTGGATGCCGTAACTCTTATTGGCTGCCCCCGGTCGTAAGTGGTGCAGGAAGACGATTTGGCCATCACCTTCCACCACTGCGACATGTAAATTCTGCACCCGGGATTTGAGGCGGCTTAAGGCGGTCAATTCATGATAATGGGTGGCAAACAGGGTCATTACTCCTACCCCGGCAAAATCGTGCAGATGTTCGGCCACGGCCCAGGCCAGTGCTAAGCCATCGAAGGTGCTGGTGCCGCGGCCAATCTCGTCCAGGATGACCAGGCTGCGGGGCGTGGCCTGGTGCAAAATGTTGGCGGTTTCGTGCATTTCTACCAAAAAAGTGCTCTGCCCGCGGCCAATATCGTCCACCGCTCCTACGCGGGTGAAGATGCGATCTACCACCCCCAGCACCGCGTCCGCGGCAGGGACAAAACTCCCTACCTGAGCCAGCAGGCTGATCAGGGCAACCTGACGCAGGATAGTCGATTTACCGGCCATGTTGGGACCGGTAATGATCAGCACCTGGGCCTGCCCATCGAGCACAATGTCATTAGGAATAAAGGCCCCGGTAGGCAGATGTCGTTCAATAACCGGATGTCGGCCCTGGCGGATGCTTAAGCCCGGCGTCTCTTGCAGCCGCGGGCAGGTATATTGATACTGACTGGCCATCTCGGCCAGGGCGGCCAGGACATCCAGGGTGGCCACCGCCTCCGCCACTGTCTTCAAACGCCCGGACTCGGCCCCGACCCGATGCCGGACTTCTTTAAAAAGTTGCATTTCCAGTTGTCCCCGGGCCTCCTCCGCGCCCAAGACCCGGGTTTCGTAGTCCTTTAGATCCGCAGTAATAAAGCGTTCGGCGTTGACCAGGGTCTGCTTGCGGATATAATCCGCGGGCACCAGATGCAGGTTGGCCCGCGATACCTCCAGATAATAGCCGAATACCTTATTATAACGAACCTTGAGGGAATTGATGCCGGTGCGTTGCCGTTCCTGGGCTTCCAGGCGGGCAATCCAGTCCTTGCCCTGGCGACTGAGGGCCAGCAATTCATCCAATTCCGGGTGATAGCCTTCCCGGATAATGCCGCCGTCTTTGATGGCTAACGGCGGGTCGGCCACCAGGGCCTGATAAAGCAACTGATAGATATCCTGCAGGTCCTCCAGTTGCGCCTGGGTGGCGGCCAGCAAGGCAGGCAAATCGCCGGTTAAGATGGCCTTTAGCGCTGGCAACAAGGCCAAAGAATTTTTCAGAGCCACCAGGTCGCGGGGCGTGGCCTGCTCCAAGGCAACCCGCGCGGTCAGGCGCTCCAGATCGGCCATGCCTTTTAACGCCTGCCGCCATTGCTGCCGTAAGCTGCTATTTTTCTTGAAAAACCCTACGGCGTCAAGTCTGGCCTGAATGTCGTCGATCTTACGCAAGGGGTAGCGCAGCCAGTGGGCCAGCTTGCGGCCGCCCATGGCGGTCAAGGTCGCGTCCAACAGATCGAGCAGGGAACCCTGGCGGCTGCGGGTCCGGGAGGTCTCAAAGATTTCCAGGTTGCGCAGGGTGGCCTCATCCAGGCCTAAATAATCATCAAGGGCTTCGGGGATAAGGCGGATAATATGCCGCGGCGTGGTATTCTGGGTCTCTTCCAGATAGTAGAGCGTGGCCCCGGCGGCCATCAGCCCCAGGGTATAATCGGCCATTCCAAAGCCATCCAAGAACAGCGTGCCCAATTGCCGGGTCAGTCTTTGAGTGGCAGCTTTAATTTCAAAGGCCTCGGCGCTCAGATAACGAATACTGGGACTTTGCGGCCCTTCAGGCAGATAACTATTCAGGTCTTCGGCCTCCAGAAAATCCGGCAGCAACAGTTCCACCGGCCGCCGCTTTCCGAGTTCCTCCCACAAGAGCTGTCGATCCCGCCCCTCGGCAACCCGAAAGTCGCCGGTGGAAAGGTCTAAGTAGGCCAGGCCCCAGGATTTCTGGTTCCAGGTAACCGCGGCCAGATAGTTGGCCTCGCAGGCCGCCAGGTTAGCGGGGTCAACAATCACCCCCCGGGTCAGGATGCGGGTGACCTGGCGTCGCACCAGCCCCTTGGCCTGGCGCGGATCCTCCACCTGTTCACAGATGACTACCCGAAAACCCTGATCCAACAGGCGGGAGATATAGCCTTCAGCGGCGTGGCAGGGAAACCCGGCCATGGGGATGGGCTCTTCCTCGGCCCGGCTGCGGCTGGTCAGGGCGATATTCAGGGCCTGGGCTACCTGACGGGCATCATCAAAGAACACTTCAAAAAAGTCGCCCATCTGGAACAACAGCAGCGCATCCTGGTGCTGGCTCTTGACCTCCAGATACTGGCGCAGCATGGGGGTGATTTTCTCAGACGGCCCTTCCGACATAAATACATTATATCGCAAAATGGCCGGGGACGGGAAAGGTCTTTCTCACATTACTTCGTTGCCAAGTACAACTTGGACACGAGGTTAAAAAACTGAGTTTAACGATCGTAACAAATAAGGGGGCAGGGGGCCGCGACCTCTGGCCCCCTCTCCCGAAAATCAAGCTTAACGCCCTTTCCGGGCGATGATGTCGTAGGCCTGCTCTAAGGCGACGGGGACCTTGTCCTTGTCGGGGCCGCCGGCCTGGGCCATGTCGGGGCGGCCGCCGCCGCTGCCGCCGACCACTGCGGCCAGTTCTTTGATGATCTGATTGGCATTAAAGCGCGGGGTCAGGTCTTTGCTGACCACGGCGATCAGCATGGCCTTGTCCGCGGCTTGGCTCCCGAGCACAATGATGCCGCTCTTTAAGCGGTCTTTGAGTTTATCGGCGTAATCCCGCAGGCCCTTGGGGTCGGTCACTTCCACCTCCAGGGCCAGGACCGGGATGCCGTCCACCGGGCGGACCTGATCGAGCAAGTCGCCCGTGCGAGCCGCGGCCAGTTTGCCCTGCAAGGCCTCGATCTGCCGCTCCAAATCCTTCTGGTGCTGCATGAGCTTGTCGAGCCGGGCGACGATCTCGCCCCGCCCCACTTTGAGCCGCTGGGCTACGGCCTGCAGTTCCTGGCTTTCCTGTTGCACCAGTTTTAGGGCGGCGCTGCCGCAGACCGCCTCAATGCGGCGGATGCCGGTGGCGACGCTCGATTCGGCGACGATCTTGATCAGCCCCACTTCGCCGGTGCGGTTCACATGGGTACCGCCGCACAGTTCCTGGCTCAGCTCGGGGATGGCCACCAGGCGCACCGTATCCCCATATTTCTCTTCAAACAGGGCCATGACCCCGCTCATCAGGGCCTCGGCCATGGGCACCAGGGAAACGCTGACCGGCAGGTCTTCCTGGACCTGCTGATTGAGGTCGAGCTCAATTTGGGCCAACTCTTCGGCGCTCAACCCGGAAAAGTGTGTAAAATCAAAGCGCAAGCGCTCCGGGGTGACCAGCGACCCGGCCTGTTTGACGTGTTCGCCCAGACGGCGGCGCAGCACCGCATGCAACATGTGGGTGGCGGTATGGTGGCGGGCAATCTGCTGGCGCCGGGCCGCGTCCACCTCGAGATGGACCGGATCGCCGACCCGGACCCGGCCGGCCTCAATCCGGCCCTGATGGAGGAACAGATCATTGGGCAATTTCTGGGTATTGGTTACGGTAATCTTTAGGCCTGGTGCGGTGATCAAGCCAGTATCCCCGACCTGGCCGCCGGATTCGCCATAAAACGGCGTGGCTTCGGTAACAATTTCCACCTGGTCGTCCGCCTGAGCCTCGGTTACGGCCTTCTCCCCCCGGATAATCGCCACCACCGGGGATTCGGCGGCCAGTTGGCCATAACCCACAAATTGGGTGGCGGGCAACTGTGCTAACTCGCGGTAGCTCGGCGGAATTTCCTCGGGCAGGCCGCCTTTCCAGGCCTGGCGGGAGGCCTCGCGCTGGCGTTTCATATGGTCCTGGAAACCTTCCAGGTCCAATTCCACCCCCTGCTCCTGGACCACGTCCATGACCAGGTCGAGCGGGAAGCCATAGGTATCGTAGAGCTTGAAAATGACCTCGCCGGGCAGGACCTGAGCGCCCTGGGCCCGGACCGTGTCCAGGTTCTCGGTCAAGAGTTTAAGGCCGTGGTCAAGGGTTTCGGCAAAGCGTTCCTCTTCGTTGTTGACCACCTGATCAATGAACGGCTGGGCGCTGGTGAGTTCGGGATAATGCGGCCCCATCAGGTCGATGACCCGATGGCCGACCGGGGCCAGGAAGGGTTCCCGGAAACCCAAAAGGCGGCCAAAGCGCACCGCCCGGCGCAGAATGCGACGCAGCACATAACCCCGGCCCTCGTTGCTGGGCAGCACCCCGTCAGCGATCAGAAATGTAATGGCCCGACAGTGATCGGCGATCACCCGGAAGGCAACATTACGGGCCTTATCCTGACCATACGGGAGGCCCGCCAGGTCTTCAATGCGGGCAATGATGGGCCGGATCAGGTCGGTGTCGAAGTTGCTTTGCACCCCCTGAATCACGGCGCTGAGCCGCTCCAGGCCCATGCCAGTGTCGATGCTGGGTTTGGGCAAGGGGGTCAGCTGGCCGGTCTCATCCCGGTTGAACTGCATAAACACCAGATTCCAAATCTCCAGATAGCGGTCGCAGTCGCAGCGGCCAATCCCGCAATCGGGGCCGCAGGCCAAGGCCTCGCCCTGGTCGATGATGACCTCGGAGCACGGCCCGCAGGGGCCGGTATCTCCCATGGCCCAGAAATTATCTTTCTCCCCTAAAGGCACGATGCGGTCCTGGGGCAAGCCTATGAGCCGGTGCCAGAGGTCGGCGGCCTCCTCGTCCTGATAATAGACCGTGACCCAGAGCTTGTCCGGCGGCAGTTGAAAATGCTGGGTCAACAACTCCCAGGCCATTTCAATGGCCCCTTCCTTGAAGTAGTCGCCAAAGGAGAAGTTCCCCAACATTTCAAAAAAAGTATGGTGTCGGGCTGTCTTGCCGACGTTTTCCAGGTCATTGTGTTTGCCCCCGGCGCGGACGCATTTCTGGGAACTGGCGGCGCGGCGGTAGGGACGGCTCTCCTCCCCTAAAAAGACCCGCTTAAATTGCACCATCCCGGCATTGGTAAACAGCAGGGTAGGGTCATCCGCCGGGATCAGGGGCGAGCTGGGCACCCGGGTATGGCCCTGGGATTCAAAATAAGCCAGGAATTTTTCACGAATCTCTTGCCCGGTCATGACGTTTCCTCCGTCTCAGGGATGGGCGGGGGTGCTTGCTTGCGGCCCAGCCGGTAAGTTTCCCGGATCTGGTCTTCGAGCTGGCCCATCAGGTCAGGGTGGTCGCGCAGATAAAGTTTGGCATTCTCCCGCCCCTGGCCGATACGCTCCTCGGCAAAACTGTACCAGGCGCCGCTTTTTTTGATGATTTCCAGGTTGGTCGCCAGATCCAGAATATCACCCTCTTTGGAAATGCCCTGGCCGAAGATGACGTCAAATTCGGCTTCGCGAAAGGGCGGGGACAGTTTGTTCTTGACCACCCGCACCTTTGTGCGGTTGCCGATAATCTCATGCCCATCCTTGATAGGCGTGCCTTTGCGAATATCCAGGCGTTGGGAGGCGTAGAATTTTAAGGCATTGCCGCCGGCGGTAGTCTCCGGGTTGCCGAATAATTGGCCGATTTTTATGCGGATCTGGTTGATGAATATTACTGACGTAAGGGATTTGCTGATCGCCGCGGTGAGTTTGCGTAAGGCCTGCGACATCAGCCGGGCCTGGGAGCCCATCTGGGGGTCACCCATATCGCCTTCAATCTCGGAGCGCGGCACCAAGGCCGCCACGGAATCGACCACCGCGATATCCAGGGCGTTGGAGCGCACCAGAATCTCGGCGATTTCCAGGGCCTGTTCACCGGTATCGGGTTGGGAAATGAGCAGATCCTCGGGCTTCACCCCCAAGCGGCGGGCATAGTTCAGGTCCAGGGCATGTTCGGCGTCGATAAAGGCGGCCAAACCGCCCTCCCGCTGGGCCTCGGCAATGATGTGCAGGGCCAGGGTGGTCTTTCCGGAGGACTCCGGCCCAAAGATCTCCACTACCCGACCCCGGGGGATGCCGCCGATGCCCAGGGCCAGGTCCAGCGATAGCGCCCCGGTAGAGATCACCGCGATGTCGGCCAGTTTTTCTTCCGCCCCCAGGCGCATGATGGAGCCGCGGCCGTATTGCCTCTCGATCTGGCCCAGGGCCTGCTCCAGGGCCTTGGCTTTATCCGGGGATGATGTGGTGGTCATATAATAGTCCTCTAATGTTGGAGTTAGTTTCAGTAGGGCCAAAATTTTTCGGCTAAAGGCAAACTTACCTGTTTTTTTCTGAATAATATACCACTATTTTTTTTGTAGTTTGGCCGCTGGTAAACCAAGTTCATTTCCTCTGGGTCTGGGTTTCTGTGCCCAAGGGCAGGATTTGCAAAGGCGTATAGATTGCCCCTTGGGGGGTCAAGGTGCTGCGAAATAAGATTAAGTTGCTGACCCGAAACACCGGAAAGGTGGGTGAGATCAAGGTTTCGAACATCTGACTCAACTTTTCCCGGTGGCGGGGCGACCGCACCCGGCCCAGGGTCAGATGGGGATTGAATCTGCGGTTCTCGGGGAGATATCCCAGGGTCGCAAAGGCCTGCTCCAGACCATAGTATAGTTGGCTCAAGACCTCGGTCTGGCCGCGGATGCCCAGCCAGATGACCCGTGGGCTTTTAATGCTGGGAAAGGCCCCGGCACCGGCCACTTGCAGGTCAAAAGGCGGAAACTGGCGGGCTACCGCGGCGGTAGCGGCGCCGATGGTCTGGACCTCGGACTCTTTAACGTTGCCGAAGAATTTCAGGGTCAGATGAATGTTGCCTACCGGCACCCAGCGCACGTCGGCATTGCTTTGTTTCAGTTGTTTCTGGACCTGGGTCAAGCCTTTCTGGTGACTGCCAGGCAAATCAATGGCCAGAAAGGTGCGAATCATGCTGTAACTCCCGTCGCAGCCAATCGAGGGCGGTCTGGGCGGTCAAGGTTTTGATCTGCTCCCGGTTGCCATGGAACAGGCAGTGCCGGGTCTGAACCTGATCTGGCAAACCCAGGCCGATATAAACCGTACCGACCGGCTTTTCGGGGCTACCCCCGCTTGGCCCGGCAATCCCGGTCACCGCCAAGGCCACCGGGGTGTGAAACAGCTCTTTAACTCCCAGGGCCATGGCCCGGGCGGTTTCCGCGCTCACCGCGCCATAGTGGTCCAGGGTTTCCGGGGGGACCTGAAGCAGTTCCATTTTGGCCTGATTGCTGTAGGTTACCACGCCGCCCATGAAATAATCCGAGGCCCCCGGTACATTGGTAAGCCGGTGACTGATCAGGCCGCCGCTGCAGGACTCGGCTACCGCCAGGGTGAGACGCTGGGCGCGCAGTTTTTTACCCACCAGTTCTTCCAGGGTAACGGCATCAGTCCCCAACAGGGCATCTCCAGCGGCTTCAGCCAAATCTTGGGTCAGTCGGTCTAAGGTGGCCTCTAGAACCCGCGGTTCGGGTCCGCGTATGGTCAGGCACAGATGGTTTTCCGGGAAATTAGGGTATAAGCCGACGCTAACCATTGGATTATCTTTGCAAATCTTATCGAGCAGGACCTCTAATTGGGTTTCGGTCAGGCCAAACATTCTTAAGGTCCGTTGACAGACACTCTGTCCGCCCGAGGCCAGACTAAGCAGGGGAGGCAGGACAAAGAGGTCGAACAACATCTGCATCTGCTCCGGCACCCCGGGTAAAAAGTAGAGCCAGGTATTCCCATATTTTAAGGAAAACCCGCAGGCGGTCCCGCCTGGATCCAAAATTACCGCGCCTTCCGGTACCAGGGCCAGGCGGCCATAACGCTCTTCCCAAGGCAAGCCCCGCACCTTGAGGCAATCCTTAATGCGCTGCAGCAGGTAATCATCCAGACGTAAGGGGAGATTTAAGGTTTGGGCCGCGGCGGCGACGGTAATGTCATCTTCGGTTGGCCCCAGCCCGCCGGTAATAATAATAAATTGCGAGCGTTGCAACGCCTGGTGTAGAGTCTCCTGAAACAGGGCCACCTCATCCCCCAGGATAGTGATGCATTGCAGTACCAGACCGGCATCATGGAGCCGGGCCGCGGCGTAGGGGGAGTTGGTATCGGTGACTCGACCACTGATTAACTCAGTGCCGGTGGCAATAATTTCTCCGTGCATGCTTATCAAATTAATTTCAGGAGCCGCGCCAACAGCGCTAGCACGATCCAGGCATAGATTCCGGCCAGGACATCATCCAGCACTATCCCGACGCCGCCCTTAACTTGGGAATTAATAAGATCAATAGGAAAGGGCTTCCAAATATCCATTACTCGGAACAACAGCAGGCCCCCCAGCATCCAGCCCCAGTGACGGGGACAGCCTGCCAGGGTGATTAACAGTCCGACTACCTCATCGATGACAATGGCCGGGGCATCACTCTGACCCAGGTAGAATTCGGCCCGCCCGGCCACCCAGATACTCAAGATCAGCACACCTCCCAGCACTAACCCATATTTGATCGGGGGCAATCCGGCCAGGAACCACCACAAGGGCAGCGCGGCCACCGAACCACAGGTGCCGGGCATTAAGGGAAGATAACCCATTCCCCCTACTGTAGCCAACCCCAGGATAAGCTTCCTGGTTGATCCTGTCAGCCCTGCCCAGATGGCCCTGCTAATCGCCCTATCTCCTAATTAACACTTTAAAAATACCTGGATTAACTAAAACTGTCAAGCTTGCGCCCGGTTCCCGGTAAGGTTCCTGATATCGGTCTGGGACCTGTCTAACTTAAGCGGGATCAGAGCCGCAAGCCTTCCAGGATCTGGGAATGCAGCAGGCCATTGCTGGCCATGACGTTGGGAGCGGTGATCTGGAAGGGGTTGCCGCTAAAGGTGGACAGTTGACCCCCGGCTTCGGTAACCACTAACGCCGCGGCCGCGGTGTCCCAGGGCTTTAAATTTTCCTCCCAGAACCCATCAAAACGACCGGCTGCCAGGTAGCACAGGTCCAGGGCCGCGGATCCGGCCCGCCGCACCCCCTGGGCCCGGGCTACGATCTGACCGAAGCGGCGCAGGGTCTCATCGAGGCGCTGTCGGACGTCGTAAGGAAAGCCGGTGGCCAACAGCGCCTTGTTCATTTCGGCAATATCCGATACCCGGATGGGTTGGCCGCTCAGCCAGGCCCCTTGACCGGCCCGGGCTTCAAAAAGCTCTTCCCGCAGCGGATCGTAAACCACGCCATACTGGAGCACGCCCTCCTGTTCAAAGGCAATCGACACCGCAAACATCGGGAAGCCATGGGCAAAATTTACGGTGCCGTCCAAGGGGTCGATAATCCACCAAGGCCCCGGTCTTGAGGTTAGGGTTCTGGGGGTAGCCTGCTCTTCGGCCATAATCTGATGGTCGGAAAAGTGTTTCCGGATTTCGCGGATAATCAGTTCCTGACTTTGCAAATCGCTTTGAGTGACCGGATCGATGACCCCTTTATATGAGATCTGCTTGGGTTGAAAATAACCCTGGCGTAAAAGCTGGCCGGCCGCCAACGCCGCCTGGCGACCCACCTGCTGAACTTTATTGAGCATTTACAGGCTCCATGAGATTACTTGGTTAAGTTGAATGCCGGTTTCACTTCGCCTACGACATTTTTTAGATGATTTTTGATTGACGGGTGATGATAATTGGCCAGGGCGGCGGCCGCGGTTGGGGTCAGGACGCTCAGTTGGTTAAGGACTTCGATGGCGGTGGGGTTGAGACCCCGGGGCTGGCCATCCGAAATTTTGATTCCTACCCCCAGCCCGGAATCGAGCAGGGCCATGGCATAGCCGCCTTCGGCGCCAGTTTTGGCAAAGACCTTGCCGGGTAAAGCCTGCATAATATCGGTGCAAAGACGGCCGTCTCCGGCAACCAGGCGGGGATGGGTCAGACTGGCTTGCATCAGAGTCCATCGATGGCCACGGTAATCTGCTCCCGGGGTACGCCGGTCACCTGGGCAATGGTATCCAGCACCAGTTGTTGGACCGGGTGCTGGGGGTCGGGATAATTATCCACCGGCCAGCCGTGATGGACACAAAGGGCCAGCATGGCCACATGTTTGCCGGCACAATTGTTGTGCATGGGAGTGGGCTTTAATCCGGCCTGGGCCAGAGCCTGGGCCGTAGGCCGGTGGGAGGGAGGGTGAATACCGCATTTTAAATGGTCGACGCTCAGACCTAGCCGATCCAGGACTTTTTGCACCAGGGCGACATGAAAGTCCTGGCCGCTCAAAGAGCCGCACATAATGGCCAACTCCTCGGGACCAAAGTCAAAGGCCGCAGCGGCGCCAGTCAGCAGCACCGGCAAGGCCTGGATCGGTTTGGCGATCGAACGCAGGCAGACCCACAGCTCCGGGTCTCCCAGATGATATACCAAGCGGCCGGAACCATCAACGTCAAGGCTTGAGCCGGAATAATTTCCTCGTAGGTTTGATAGTGACGCCAAAGCAGGCGAATGGCCCGAACGGCCAAGGGCAAGGGTAACAAAGCGGCAAACAGCAGGTCCGGCAACCAGTAAACCTCTACCAAAATTAGTAGAAAGATAAAGGGACCCAACATCAGCCCGGCGTAAACCCAGCGGGAGGCCGCCAAGCCGAGCTGCGCCACCAGATGGTACTTGCCCACCTCTCGGTCGGCCTCAAAATCCGGGAACTGGTTGATCCAGATGACCGCGGCAATCAAAAACCCGAAGGGGACGCCGGCCATGAAGGCTACAGTCTTCAATTTGCCCACCATAACATAATAGGTCCCCCAAGTGATCAACGGTCCGAACACCAGGAAGATGTCCAACTCTCCCAAACCCCGGCTCATTAATTGCAACGGCTGCGCCGAATAATAGTAGCCGCCCAGCAATCCCAACAGCCCTAAAACGGCTACCAGCGGGCGGCCCAGGTAGATTAAGGTCAAGCCCGCGGCAATGGCCAGCCCGAAGAAAGACAGAGCCATGATTTTAATAGTGCCGGCTGAAAACTGTTGGTTTTGGATAACCCGGCTGCCGCCGCTGAACGGGGTTATTTTAAGATTGAGCGGATCACTGCCCTGGGCGTCGAAATAGTCGTTGATCAGGTTGGCCCCCAAATGTAAAGAGCCCACCCCCAGCAGGGTCAGCCCCAGCATGAGCAGGTCGCCGGTCTTTTCGGCCCAGTAAGCCAAGGCGCCCCCGGCCAACACTGGCATCAGGGAGCCGGTCAGAAACGGCAATCGCAAAGCTTGCACATAGCTATTCATCGGCTTCTCCTTCCGCAAGGTGATTATAAGAGGAATCAGCCAAGGCGTCAACGCCTGACGCTGACAAGGGCCTTAAAATTAACTAATGATAGATTGGCAGGGCTGGATATGATAATTTAATTTCTGAAATCCAGATAAATTTAAGGATAGTATTATTACCCCGAAGTATAAGAGTGAATGCTGCTAATTAGTGCCCATCCGGAAAACTCAGGTTTTCTCTCTCCCTCGAGGGAGAGGGCTAGGGTGAGGGTGGTTAAGGTTTGGAAATCGATACTATTTACCCCTCACCCTAACCCTCTCCCCGCCGGCGGGGCGAGGGAATTATGGAGTTTTCGGATGGAAAATAATAAGGATATATCCGTCCTTTATTGTTAGTCCAAAGGAGGAAAATGGTGCGTGCCTTGTTCTCGCCCCAATCGGTGGCCTTGATCGGAGTGCCGCGGCAGACCGGCGTGGGAGCCTATAATGGTCTGGAAATGCTGTTGCGTTATGGTTATCAGGGGAAAATCTTTGTGGTTCATCCCAAGGCTACCGAAATTCTGGGTTATCCGGCCTATCCGCGGCTCCTGGAGGTGCCCGAGGTCCCGGAATTAGCGGTCATTGCCGTGGGTCGGGACCGGGTCTTAGCGGTCCTGCAAGACTGTCTGGTCCACGGCATCCGGTGGATTATCGTTATCTCGCAAGGTTTTGCCGATGCTGATGATCAGGGCCAGACATTGCAGGCTCAACTGGTAAGTGAGGCCCGGCGTTATGGGGCCCGGATCCTGGGGCCCAATACCATGGGCAGCATGAACGCCTTTGCCGGGTTTACCACGGCCTTCGTGGATCGGCCCCGCGACCCCGATCCGCCGCGGGTCACGCTGGTGGCTCAGAGTGGCGCGCCCCAGGTCGGGTCCGAGTCCTTTGTCGGCCCCCTGGGCAAGGGCATTGACCTGGGCAACGCCGCTGATCTGGGATTCGTTGAGCTGTTGGAATATTTGGAACATGACCCCGAAACCGAGCTGATCGTGTTGCATATGGAGGGCTTAGTCGAGGGCCGGAGGTTTCTAGAAGTGGCTTCCCGCCTTACCAGGCGCAAACCGATTATCGTCTTTAAAACCGGCCGCAGTGAAGCCGGGGCGCAGGCTGCGCTGTCGCATACCGGCTCGCTGGTAGGTGAGGACGCGGTATTTAGCGCCGCCTTTGCCCGAGCCGGTCTGGTCCGAGTTTTTAGTGCCACCGAGCTGTTGGATACGGTCCAGGCCTTCCGTAAACTTCCGCCGTTAAAAGGCCCCCGGCTGGGGGTAGCGACAGCCAGTGGTGCCTTGGGCATCATGGCGGTAGATGCCCTGAGCCAGGAGGGGCTTAGCCTGGGACGGTTAAACAAGACCACCCGTAAAATGTTGGAAGATAAAGGTCCTTACTGGCACCGGCTGCACAATCCGGTAGATTTGTGGCCCATCGGCATGGTCAGCGGCGATTTTATCGGCTGTGTCGAAACCGCGCTCAGCGGCTTTCTGGCTGACCCGGAAATTGACGGTGCAGTGGGCCTGTTACCGGCTCTGGCCTCGCCTTTGCACCAGGACCTGTTGACCACGCCCAAGATGATCAATCGCCTGGGCCCGGAGCGGGTCGCCAAACCCCTGGTGCTGTCGATCTATGGCGATCACCGGGAGCAGACCTGCCGGGATTTAGAGCCGGTGCCGGGAGTAGCCTGCTATCCTAGCGTCGAGCGGGCTATGGCGGCCTTAGGCCAGCTTTACCGTTATCACTCGGCCCTCAATGCCAGCCCGGAGACGCTATTCCAGGAAAAAGTAGCCGCCACTCCTGACCCGCCACCGCGTCCCACCGCGGCGCCGGTGCTGTTGGGCCAGGCCGCGCTGGATTTTCTGGCCGCGTTTGACATTCCCATCCTCGACGGTCAGTTGGCCCAGAGTGAATCGGAAGCAGTGGATATTGCCGAAACTTATAGCTACCCGGTGGTTCTCAAGGTAGTGTCGCCCCAGTGGCTCCATAAATCTGATCTGGGCGGGGTGCTGCTCAATCTTTCCGGTCCGGACCAGGTGCGCCGCGGGTTTCAGCGCTTGCAAGCCGCGGTCGATTGCCATACCCCTGGGGCTACTCTGGAGGGTATTCTGGTGCAGAAGCAGCTCAAGGGCAAAGAGTTATTATTAGGTATCAAGCAAGATGCCACCTTTGGCCCGGTAGTAGTCTGCGGTTTGGGCGGCATTTATACCGAGGTTTTGCAGGATGTGGCCCAGAACCTGGCACCGGTTACCATCGCCCAGGCGCAGGCCCTGCTGGTCAGCTTAAGGGCCTATCCGCTGCTCTTAGGCGTACGCGGCGAGCCGCCGGTGGCCCTGGAGGAACTGGCCCAGGTCATTGCCAAACTGTCGGAACTGGCGCTGAGCGTGACCGACCTAAAGGAACTGGATGTCAATCCCTTAATCGCCACCCCGGAAGGCTGCTGGGCGGTAGATGCGCGCCTGGTCTGGCAGTAGAGCAATGAATTGCTGAACTTGGGCTCAGAGTCTGCGCCGCGAGTGTAAGGGCGGGGTTACCTCGTGCCTACCTAAATAAAAAAATATGGGTCAGTTTAAATGCCCAGACTATTGATCGGAAATAAGCCGCTCGATCAACTTTTCCACCAGCAACAGGCTGGATTCCAGGTCCAGGTAAGCCCCGATCTGGGTATCAAACAGCATCTGCGCCTGCGCTTCAAAGATATTTAATGATTAAGTGCGGCTTGCCGTTTTCTGCGCCATAGGTCGCTCCTAATCCCGGAGCCAGGGCGGCAAAATTCAGCGGTGCCACCTTGTCGGGCAAGGCCTCGGCAGCAATTGCCACCGATTCCCGCCGTCGGCCCACGCCGACCTGTTGTTGATTTCTTATGGTGGGCGCCAGCTTTCGGGCCTGGGCCGATAAGTGGTGGCATTTTTTTTAATCCTCGCCTTCTTTGATCACTGCGGTGGCAAAGGCCAGACAGGACTTATACCAAGTTCTTATTCAAATGCAACAAACTCATGGCTTAATACATTGATTAAATTAAGTATTTCAACAGAAAACAGAAAACTGAAAACTGAAAACGGTATTATACCCGCAATCCCCACAATTATTCTGGGGCAGGACTTTGTAAATATCAAGTACCGATAGTGCCATAGTGTGGCGACCCCAGGTTAATGATTGCAGATCAGAAAGGCCAGCGGCAGATCGTGAAGAATATTTTCCGTAGTCGTCCCTAAAAAAATGTCTTTCAGGCGATGGTGACCCTGCGCTCCCAGAGCGATCAGGCCGAATTGTTGCTGGCGGTTCAACTCCAGAATGACCGTCTCGGGTTTTCCATCCCGGTCCTCCAGGCTGACCTTGAGCCCATAAGGCTGAAGGTAGGTTTGGGCTTCTTGCAAGCGACCGGCGTTGGTCTCGGGATTGCCCACCGACAGGATGGTGAGCGCCGCGCCGGTCAGAGCCGCTAATCGAGCCACCTGTCGCAACCCATAGTTGGCCGCGGGACTGCCATCATAAGCCAACAGATAAGGACCGTCCAACAGCGAGGCCGCCTCTGCCGCAGGTAGCAACACCGGCGCCCAAGATTTTTTCAGGACCCGGCGGGTAGTATCGCTTAACCGCCACCGTGCCGATTCTGGGGCGCGGATGCCTCGACCCATGACCAACAGATCGGCTGTGCGTGCTGCCCTCACCATCTGCTCCACTACATCCCCCCGGACTACTTCCAGCCCCGTAGTCTCGCTGACCAACCGAGAGAACAAGACGGCCACGCGTTTGGCGGTCTGCTCCTGTTCGGCCTCAATCTCGGCGACCAGCGCCGAATCCAGCAGCGGCGGCGCTTCTGCTCCCATCTCCAGCCCGGTCGGCCAGGCGACCATATCGGGGCCGATTAACCTTTTTACCAATAGCCCCCGGACCCGACCAGTGCTTAAACCAGCCAAGGAGACCGCCAATTGCAGACTCGGCTCGGTTTCGGTCCCGCCATCACAACACACCAGGATATTTTTGAACATACTCGCTCCCCTAATGGCCGCCCTGCCAGCCTGAGTTGGAACTGGTTAGCTCTGAGGATAACCACATGACCTGATGGTAATCTGGAAAATGGGCTTGACAGATGCCGGTAATTTCCCTAAATTTAAATGTATGTGGTCCCATCGTCTAGTGGCCTAGGATACTGCCCTCTCACGGCAGAGACACGGGTTCGAGTCCCGTTGGGACTACCATTTAACTCCCCCACGAAACCTATATCATCAATATCAAAACTAGTCAATTTAGCCTAGGAGCGTAGGTACGACCACCAACATAATCCCGGCGGGGAGCCAGATTAGATTTGGCAAGCAAAAAACGACCACCAACATAATCCCGGCGGGGAGCCAGATTAGATTTGGCAAGCAAAAAATTAGGGCAGGCAAAGCCCACCCTAATTTTATGTTTTTTTATCCCCCGAGACGATCCCGCCAAGCAAAAAGGGGACCAGATGAATACCGCTTAAAATTTTGTTCTAAAATTGTTAAGGCGCTGGTCAGGATGCCCTCGGCATCGAGGCCGTATTTATGGCGCAGGATTTTGGGGGTGCCATGTTCTACGAAGGTATCGGGGATGGCCAGCCGTTTGACCGGAATGCCATAGAGGCCGTGATCGGCAAAGAGCTCCAGGACCGCGCTGCCGAACCCGCCCAGTATGACGTTTTCTTCTACGGTCAGCACCCGGCCATGGCGGGCCGCCAGATTGAGCAACAGGGTCTGATCTAGGGGTTTGACAAATCTGACATTGACCACGGTAGCCGAATATTTCCGGGCTTGCAGTTCCCGCGCCACATTCAAGGCCGGATGCACCGAAGCGCCCACGGCCAGGATCAGCAGATCGTCACCCTCGGTTAAGACCTCGGCCTGCCCCAGGGGGATTTTCTGTAAGGTGGGGGACAGCGGCACGCCCACCCCACTACCGCGGGGATAGCGCATGGCAATCGGGCCCTGGTGATGGAGCGCGGTATAGAGCAGATGGCGCAGTTCGTCCTCATCTTTGGGGGCCATGACCACCATATTGGGCAGATGCCGGAGATAAGACAGGTCAAACAGCCCCTGGTGGGTCTCCCCGTCTTCGCCGACCACGCCGCCGCGATCCAGGGCAAAAACTACCGGCAGGTTCTGCAAACAGACATCATGGAGCAGTTGGTCGTAGGCCCGCTGCAAGAAGGTCGAATAAATCGCCACCACCGGCCGCAGACCTTCGACGGCCAGACCCGCAGCGAAAGTAACCGCGTGCTGCTCACAGATGCCGACGTCAAAAAAGCGATCGGGATAGTGGAGGCGGAAGTTGACCAGCCCGGTGCCATCCGGCATGGCTGCGGTAATGGCGACGACGCGCTTGTCCCCGGCAGCCAGTTTTACCAGGGTATCGCCGAACAACTCGGTATAGCTGGGGACCTGACTGACGCTCTTTTGGGGTTCACCGGTTTCCAGGTCAAAGCACCCCAGCCCATGGAAGCTGGTCGGATCGCATTCCGCGGGTTGATAACCCTTGCCCTTGGTGGTCAGGACGTGGACCAGCACCGGGCCACTTAAGTTTTTGACATTATTTAGGGTTTCAATCAAATGGTCTATGCGGTGACCCTGAACCGGTCCCAGGTAGGTAAATTTCAGGGCCTCAAAGAGCATGCCCGGGGTTAAAAAGGATTTAAGTGATTCCTCGCTTTTGCGGGCCAGGGTTACCAATTCTTCGCCGATGCCGGGGACCGAGCGCAAAAAGCCTTCAAGCTGCTTTTTCATATAAACCATGATCTTGCCGGTCAGCTTCCGGCTCAGGTAGGATGATAAGGCCCCGACATTAGGGGAGATCGACATCTCGTTGTCATTTAGGATGACAATCAGGTTTTTATTAAGATCGCCGGCATTGTTGAGGCCCTCGAAGGCCAGGCCGGCGGTCATAGCGCCATCGCCGATTACTGCTACCACGCGCCGCCGTTCGCGCTTCAGGCACTTGCCGGTAGCCACACCCAGGGCGGCCGAGATCGAGGTGGAACTGTGGCCGGTATCAAAGGTATCATAGGGGCTTTCCGCCCGTTTGGGGAAGCCGCTAAGACCGCCAAACTGGCGTAAGGTGTGGAATCTAGATTGACGCCCGGTGAGGAGTTTATGGGCATAGGCCTGGTGGCCGACGTCCCAGACGATTTTATCCCTGGGGGTGTCAAAGACGTAATGCAAGGCAATAGTTAATTCAATGACTCCCAGGCTGGGAGCCAGGTGGCCTCCAGTTTTGGAGACGGTATCAATGATCTGGGTCCGAAGCTCCGCCGCCAGTTGCGGCAGTTGTTCCAGGGTTAGCTTTTTAAGATCCCGGGGACTGCTGATGGTGGGTAACAGTCGCATTACGGCCTGGCTGACCAACTGCCGGGCCTGCTGGCGGGCCGTCTCCACACCCAGGATGCCGGGATAGGTAGCTTTTTGTCGGAGCAGGTCCATACCTGGAGACTTGCCCATTTCCGCGGCCTGACCTTCAACATCCAGCAGATCATCAGTGATCTGGAAGGCCAGACCGAAGCATTGGCCATAGCGGGTAAGATGCGCTACCGCCTTCGGACTCCCGCCCCCTAACAAGGCCCCGGATCGGACCGCAGCAGTAAGTAAGGCCCCGGTTTTAAGGCTGTGGATGGCCTCTATCTGGGGTAGCCCCAAGCTTTGGCCTTCGGCCAACAGATCCGCCATCTGACCACCGACCATCCCCCGTGAGCCCGCGGCCTGGGCGATCAGATTGATTACCTCCAGAACCACCGCGTTACAGTCCGGCAAACCGTGGTCTACCTGGCTCATAAGCGCAAAGGCCTCGGTCAGCAAACCATCTCCGGCTAAAATAGCCGTGGCCTCATCGAACTTTTTATGACAGGTAGGTTGCCCGCGGCGCAGATCATCGTCATCCATGGCCGGTAGATCATCATGGATCAAAGAATAGGTATGAATCATCTCCAGGGCACAGGCCACCGGCAGGGCCTCGGAAACATTCCCGCCGACTGCTTCGGCGGCGGCCAGGCAAAGTATAGGCCGCAGCCTTTTGCCCCCGGCCATCAGGCTGTAGCGCATGGCCACAATCACCCTGGCCCCTTGACCCTGAACCGGGGGCAGATATTTTTCCAGAGCCTGATCAATCAGGGCCTTGCGCTCGGCCAGATAAGTTTTCAGCTCCATCCGCTCTCCAGATTAATCCTCGGTATTTTCGGCAGGAGCGACAAAGGGCTGAGTAACCAACCGTCCCTCTTCATCCCGGAGCAGAATCTCGACCTTTTTTTCCACTTCATCTAATTTATGGGTACAGAACCGGATCAGTCGCATACCTTCTTCAAAAATCTGGAGGGCCTGTTCTAACGGCAGATCACCGCTTTCCAATTGCTGGATCAGGTTTTCAAGTCTTTTTAAGGCCTCCTCGAAGTTTTCATACTTCACATGTTTTCGGCTTGTGGTGGTCATCGGTTTAATTTTTTATTAATTTTCTGAATCTCGCAGTCCATGCTGCCACGGGCCACCCGGACCCGCAGGGCGGCGCCGACCTGGACCCGTTGGACGTCGCGCACGACTTCCTGACCCGGTAAAGTAGTGGCGATGGCATAGCCCCGGTCTAAGATCGCCTGAGGATTCAAGGCTTGCAGCCGTTCCTGAGAATGCTGCAGTTGTAGCCGCTGACGGGCCAGCCGGGTTTCCAGGCAGCGGCGCAATCGGGCGGCCTGCTGTTCCACCAACTGCCGTCCCGAGATTGCGGCCCGCCGCGGACTCATCAACCGCAGGTTGGCGCGGGCCAATTGGAGACGATGCTGCCGGTCGCGCAGCCGGGCCTGCCACGCCCTTTGGAACTGTTCCAGACGGTCATCCATCCTAAGACGCAGATCCGCTAACCGGCGCCGGGGGTCGGGGAGCCGTTGGCTGAGATAGCACAGCCGTTCCCGGCGTCCCTGAACCAGGGCCTGAAAGCGGCGCTGAAGGGTGGTAGCCAGGCGTTGTAAGGTGAGAACTAATTCTTCTTTGCGCTGTACCACCAGTTCGGCCGCGGCCGAAGGCGTAGGGGCCCGGACATCAGCGACCAGATCGGCGATGGTAAAATCGATTTCATGGCCGATGGCCGAGATTACCGGAACCCGGGAACGGAAAATGGCTCGAGCCACGGCTTCTTCATTAAAGGCCCAAAGATCTTCTAAGGAACCACCGCCCCGGGCCAGCACCAGGACATCGAGGTCGGAAAAGGTATTTAACAGGTCCAGGGCCTGGACGATTTCGGCCGCGGCCCCGGCTCCTTGCACCTTGACCGGACAGATCAACACTTCCAAATTCGGAAAGCGCCGGTTCAGGATCTGCAAGAAATCCCGGATGGCCGCTCCGCTCGGAGAGGTAACCACGGCCAAGCGTCGCGGCAAAAAGGGCAGGGGCTGCTTATGAACCGGGTCGAACAGCCCCTCTGCGGCCAGTCGCCGTTTTAGTTCTTCAAAGGCCTGGGCCAAGGCGCCGATTCCCAACGGCTCCAGGTAATCTATCAATAATTGGTATTCGCCCCGCGCTTCATAGACGCTGATCCGGCCCCGACAGACTACTTGGCGACCAGCGCTGGGTTTATGACGCAGGTATTGCTGATTGCCGCGAAATAGTACTGCCCGTAATTGGCTCGCTTCGTCTTTTAGGGTAAAATAATAGTGACCGGAGGCTGGTTGGCGGAGATTAGAAATCTCTCCGCTGACCCAAACCCGTGGGAAGTTAGTTTCCAAGCGGCTTTTGATCTGCTGGGTCAGACCACTTACCGTATAGATCTGTGGATATTCTTCGGCCATAACGAGATTCGCTAGTAAATATCTTACCATACCACAGTCAATAACTCCCGGCAATCAATTTTCCAGACCGCAGGGACTGGTCAGCAAAACCGACTCTAAAACAGCCGTCTCTTACCGAGGGAAATAACCTTGCACTTTTTGTGAAGCTATGCTAACATCTTATATATGCAAAAGAAGGAGTGACAAAATGTTTGAGACAGGGGACTTGGCCGTATATCCGGCACATGGAGTGGGGGTGATAGAATCCATAGAAGATAAAGAGATCTCGGGCAATAGCCAAAAATTCTATATAATGCGAATCCTAGAAAACAACATGATCATTATGATCCCTACCCAAAATGCTCAAGCCGTTGGTTTACGGGGCATTATCGATCCTCAAGCTGTAGCCCGAATCTATGAAATTCTCGGAACTCGGAAGCGGTTGGTGGAACATCAGACCTGGAACCGTCGTTATCGGGATTATATGGAAAAGATTAAAACCGGGTCGCTGTTTCAGGTGGCCGAGGTACTACGGGACCTTTCACTCCTAAAATCAGATAAGGATCTGTCTTTTGGCGAGCGCAAGATGTTAGATACCGCCAAGAACCTGCTAATAAAAGAGCTTTCTATTGCCAGAAAAAAAGAAGAAATCGAGATTGAAGCGGATATCCAGAAACTTCTCGATATTTCAGAAAGTTAATTTTATTTCGTAGATATTCCTATCCGCGCCCAGGCAATAATTAGTGCAGTTGAACGGGCCGATTTCCTTTCTCACAGTTGACTAAGCATAGTCGTGATAATTAAAGCTCTGTTGACGCCTGGGTGCGGGCGGCGCTGGGTTAGTGAATAATATCGTTGTTCTTTCAAACAAAGCTCCCCCCGAATGGTTAACCCGGAGATGAGGTGAATTTAAAGTGGGTTACAAAATTGTGGTCGGGGTGGTGTTGGGGACTATCTGTTCCGTCAGCGGCTATCTGATCGGCAGCCAGATACCTCGGTATAGCCACCTGGGATGGACCAGTTGGGTCGGAGCCCTGGCTGGTCTGTTGATTGCCCTGCTCACCTTACAGTTAGAGCAGATAATCAAACGGGTGCCATTAAAGATTATTCTGGGGGGTACCTTGGGGCTGTTTATTGGTTTGGGCATCGCCAAGCTCGCCAGTTATCCGTTTGAACAATATCTCGGTCAATCCTTCCTGCAAATTCCCATCTACATTTCCTTTTCCGCGATTTTCGGCTATATCGGTCTGGTGCTGGGGGGCAAAAAGATGGCCGAGGTGACAACCCCGCTCTTTTTGGAAGAAAATAAAAGTTTGCGCTTCCAACCCAAAATTTTAGACACCAGTGTCATCATCGATGGACGGATCGCCGATATCTGTGAGACCGGCTTTATTGAAGGTACCTTTATTGTGCCTAAGTTTGTGTTGGAAGAGTTGCAATATATCGCGGATTCCGCCGATAATTTAAAGAGGAGCCGCGGCCGTCGGGGTCTGGATATCCTGAAACGCATCCAGAAGAATAGCCGGGTACGGGTGGAATTCACCGATGACGGGGTTTCTAAGGCCACGGTTGATTCAAAACTCATCGAACTTGCACTTAAGACCCACGCCAAGATTCTCACCAACGATTTTAATCTCAACAAAGTTGCGGACTTACAAGGCATCGAGGTTTTGAATATCAACCAGTTGGCCAATGCCCTGAAACCCGCGGTGCTGCCCGGAGAGATCTTACATGTCCATATCATCCGGGAGGGCAAATCCCAAGGCCAGGGAGTGGCCTATATGGATGACGGCACCATGGTAGTTATCGAAAATGCCCGACGTTATATCGGCAAGCAGGTTGATGTCTCAGTCACCAGTGTTCTTCAGACTACCGCAGGACGGATGATTTTTACCGAAATCAAAGATAGTAATAATCTCTCGGCCGCGTACCACTCTAAATGACCCATATTGCCCTGACAGTCGAGACTGTGGAGCAGGGTCTCCGTCTGGACCAGGTTCTGAGTCGTCGCTTAAGCCACATTTCCCGGGCTCGCATCCAGAGATGGATAAAGACCGGTCTGGTCTTGGTAAACCAGGGAGGCCGGGCCGCTGATTATCGGGTGCAAGCCGGGGATCAACTGCTAGTGACCCCGCCGGAACCGGAGACCTGGTCGCTGACTCCAGAACCTATTCCGTTGGCGGTAATATATGAGGACGAACATCTGTTGGTCATCAATAAGCCACCGGGGTTGGTGGTCCATCCCGGAGCCGGACATCGAACCGGGACTTTGGTGCAGGCCTTATTGCACCATTGCTCGGACTTGGCCGAGGTCGGTGATGTGAAGCGACCGGGGCTGGTACACCGCCTGGATAAAGAGACCAGCGGCCTGTTGGTAGTGGCTAAGACCGATGTGGCCCATCAGTCTTTAGTAAACCAATTTAAACAACGTTTGTTGTCCAAGATCTATCTGGCCCTGGTGTGGGGGCACCTGACGGAACCACAGGGTGAGATTGTCCAGGCTATCGGGAGGCATCCACGAGAACGTCAAAAGATGTCCGTCCATGGCCGCCGCGGTCGGGAAGCTTATACCTCCTGGCGCCGGTTGCGGCAGTACCCGGGGCCGCTGACCCTGTTGGAATTAGAACTACATACCGGCCGCACCCATCAGATTCGGGTGCATCTGGCCGCTCTGGGTCATCCGGTGGTCGGGGATCAGACTTATGGGGGTGGGGCGCGGCGTCTGTCCGCGCTACCCACGGAGCTTCTGGGGCTTAAGACCCTGGTGCCGCGCCAATTGTTGCATGCCTGGAAATTATCTCTGCGCCATCCGCGGACGGCCGAAATTTTAAGTTTTGAGGCTGACTTGCCGACTGATTTTCAGGCAGTATTAGATTTCTTGAAACCGCGGGCGGCATGCTCAAGATAGCCCTGAGCGGAGGCGTAGCCTCGGGCAAAAGCACGGTGGCCAAGTATTTTCGTGACTTGGGCGTGGCGGTAATTGATGCCGATGAATTGGCTCGGCAGGTAGTGGCCCCCGGGCAACCTGCTAACCAGGCGATTCGCCAAGCCTTTGGTCCAGAGTTTTTTGACCCCGACGGCACCCTCAACCGGGAAAAATTGGGGCAGCGAGTATTTACCCATCCATCGGCCCGGCGACGTCTGAACGAGTTGACCCACCCCTGGATCGCTCAAGCCCTGCATCAGCGACTCCGCCAGTTCGAGGCCCAGGGGGAGCCGGTGGTGGTGGTAGAAGTGCCGTTGCTCTTTGAATTGGGGCTGGAGTCGGCCTATGATTTGGTGATCGTGGTCGATGTCGACCGTGACACCCAGATTCGCCGCCTCCGGTCAAGGGACCGGCGGAACTACACTCAGATTGAGAGTATGCTCCAGGCCCAAGCCCCCTTGGCGGAGAAAGTCCGGCGAGCGGATTACGTGATTGATAATCGCGGTACTCTTGAGGAAACGCACCAAAAGGTTAAAAATATTTTAGAAAAAGTTAAATCGATTATGCTTGACAAAAATTTATAAAACGTTTACGGTGCCAGATAACCTCTCCTTAAGAGAATTTTATGTCTATCCGAATGAAGTAATTAAGTTGTCGCACAAGCCCTATTCCCCATAAGTTTTCATGATGTATTCCAAAGAAGCAGGCGATCAGCCACACTCAACCCCCAAATTCCATGGCCTTCAGTCGATGATTACCTAAGTTCGTTGACCCTAAAGTTGAAATCTTACCGAGGTTTCGCCCGACGCCAGCGGGTCAAAAAAATGCTGGCCCCCAAATTAATAACTACAGCCCACCCCTGCGTAAAACGGGGCCGGGCCCTGTAGAAAAAATTTATCTTTAAAAAATGACTAAAGACTCACGGCAACCAAGATCGGCTGGCGGCGACGACGTCGGCTACCAAGGGCTGGGAAGTTTGAACCGCTGGCGGTTATCCCGAATCCCTAATTCTAATAAGATTATCGCGGGATCGCCAACCATTAGCCAATGCTTTGCCGTTAGATTGCCATGAAAGAGAAGAGAATATGTTACCAGATGAGGATGTTATGAACCTTGCAGCCTTAAAAAACAAGAAAATTGGGGAGTTAGCCAGTCTGGCGCGGGAGTTTCACGTAGAGGGCGCCGCGGCTATGCGCAAACAGGAGCTAATCTTTGCCATTCTCCAGGCCCAGACGGAGAAGAACGGCTACATTTATGGCGAGGGAGTCCTGGAAATCCTGCCGGATGGCTTTGGTTTCTTGCGCTCGCCGGGATACAACTATCTGCCGGGGCCTGATGATATCTATGTTTCCCCCTCTCAGATCCGACGTTTCAATCTATGTACTGGCGATACCGTATCGGGCCAGGTCCGTCCCCCGAAGGATGGCGAGCGTTACTTTGCCCTGCTGAAAGTAGAGTCGGTAAATTTTGAAGACCCGGAGATGTCCCGGGAAAAGATCCTGTTTGACAATCTCACCCCGCTGTACCCCAATAAATCCCTGCGGCTGGAAACTGACCCGGATAACTATTCGGCCCGCATCATGGATCTGATGACCCCCATCGGCAAAGGTCAACGAGGACTGATCGTGGCCGCCCCGCGCACCGGCAAGACCATGCTGTTACAGAATATCGCCAACAGCATTGTCCGCAATCACCCCAGGGTCATCCTGATCGTCCTGTTGATCGATGAACGGCCTGAAGAAGTGACCGATATGCAACGTTCGGTAAAGGCTGAGGTGGTCAGCTCCACCTTTGATGAACAGGCGCAGCGTCACGTCCAGGTCGCGGAGATGGTCTTGGAAAAGGCCAAACGGCTGGTGGAGCATAAACGCGATGTAGTTATTTTACTCGATTCCATCACCCGGCTGGCCCGGGCTTACAATACCGTGGTCCCGCCCAGCGGCAAGATCCTCTCCGGGGGGGTGGATTCCAACGCCTTGCACAAACCCAAGCGCTTTTTTGGCGCGGCCCGGAACATCGAAGAGGGCGGCAGTCTGACCATTATTGCCACTGCCCTGATTGATACTGGCAGCCGGATGGATGAGGTGATTTTCGAGGAATTTAAAGGTACCGGGAATATGGAAATCCTGCTGGAGCGCAAGCTTACCGAAAAACGCATATTCCCGTCGATTGATATCAATCGTTCCGGAACCCGCAAAGAAGAATTACTGGTGCCCCCGGAAGATTTAAATCGCATCTGGATTTTGCGAAAGCTGTTGGCTCCTCTGAGTCCGATCGATAGTATGGAATTCCTGCTGGAAAAGATGCGCGGCACTAAAAGTAACGCCGAATTTTTAGCTTCGATGAGCCGTTAATCTCGTCCCCCGCCATCACCAGAGGCCAAGCTGACCCAAGCTTCATCCGCTTTAGTCTCGAGATCTTCGAAGGCAAAGACAACTTACCAGTTTCCACCCCCAACCCTGCATGGTTAGGGCGAGGCTGTATATGGCGCCCGGAATCATTTATGGGTAAGCAACGGATATAACTTATAAATATTGTGGGGTGACCCTTACCCGGAGCAGTTCTCTTACTCCTTTAGGGGAGTGGGGGAGTAAAATTATTTATGTCCCAGACCTTCCCAGATTTTAAAGGCCATGTTAAGCGTTAAATTGCTAACTCTTAAACCGCGGATTAAGCGATTCATCAGTTGGTGGGTAATACCACACTTTTCCGCCAGCGACGCCTGAGTTTCACCTTCTTGAAGTGCAGCTTCAACCCCGGCCAGAATTTTTTTGAGGACGCTTTCAACCCCAGTATGAGCAGATCTTTTAGTTATATTTATCAGTTAATAATTATTATTTTCTATCAGATATTTTAAGTTAAATCTTAATGTTTTAAATGTCAATAACCGGCAGGCGCTTTTTTTAATGATTATTTTGGCAAAAAATTCCACCAATAATGATTATTGCTAGTGGCCTGGAGAAATTTTCCTCGCTAAAAATATTGCTTGCCAAGGGGTGGTGGGTTCAGGTAATTATATCCGGGTAAAATCTTGCTTTTTCCTGAAATTAATTATTACATTTTAGAAGGATAAGTATGCCACCGAAACTGATCGT
This sequence comes from Desulfobacca sp. 4484_104, assembly GCA_002049795.1. GTDB lineage: Bacteria > Desulfobacterota > Desulfobaccia > Desulfobaccales > Desulfobaccaceae > Desulfobacca_B. Next base: position 51,001 of record MUKC01000009.1, read on the forward strand.
GGTGACCGGCGGGGTCGGATTTATCGGCTCACATGTGGTGGATTTATTATTAGACCAGGGGCATCAGGTCCTGGTGGTCGATGATCTATCCACCGGCTCCCTAAATAACCATAATTCCCAGGCCGAGTTCCATCAATTAGACATTCGAAGTGCCGAGGCGCATGAATTGATTCTCCAGCGCCGCCCCGCGGTCATTTGCCATCTGGCGGCCCAGGTCAGTGTGCGGAATTCGGTGGCTGATCCGGCCCATGATGCCTCCATCAATATCTTGGGGACCTTGAACCTGCTTGAGGCGGCCATCACGGCCGGTGTGGAGAAATTTCTGTTTGCCTCCACCGGCGGGGCAATTTATGGTGAACAGGATTATTTTCCGGCCGACGAGGCCCATCCGCCGCGGCCGGTCTGCCCTTACGGGGTTGCCAAGCTGGCCGTAGAGCGCTACTTGTACTATTATCAGCAGGAATATGGGCTTAATTATGTAGCCCTGCGTTACGCCAATGTTTATGGCCCCCGACAGGATCCATATGGTGAAGCTGGAGTAGTAGCCATCTTCACCGAGAAGATGCTTCACGGGGAACAGGCAGTGATCAATGGCGATGGTCTCCAGACCCGGGATTTTGTCTTCGTCAAAGACGTGGCCCGGGCTAACCTCCTGGCCCTTAACGGCGATATCCAGGGAGAAATCAATATCGGCACCGGGCGCGAGACCGATATCAATACCTTGTTTAACTATCTCAAGGAACTTACCGGCGCAACCCTGGCAGAGTATCATGGCCCGCCCAAATCCGGGGAGCAACGGCGCAGTGTGATCGATTTTGGCAGGGCCAAGAGGCAATTGGGTTGGGAACCCCAGACGTCCTTAACGGACGGTCTGACTGCGACAGTAGAATATTTTCGCCAGCGTTGTGCCCCCTACTAACTAGTGTCCATCCGGAAAGCCATGGTTTCCCTCCACTCTGGAGGGGTGTTGTCTAGACCGGGGGAGTTTCCGCTGGTGGTTAATTTGGCGGGGGGGGGGTTAACTTACCAACTGGACGACCGAAGTTGGCAAATCTGCTTTACTGCCACTTGGGATGTGGACCATCGGGAATTAGTCAAGCACCTCATGGCAGTGGCGCAATTTGGCCATCTCCTCCTCCTTGAGGAGAACCTGACGCCCGTGGACCATCAGTTCTACTATCGGAATCAGATTCTTGGCAGTAAACAGGTTGGGAAGCAACACATAGTCCGCCCCGGCCTTATACAGGTTCAGAGCTTGCTTGGCCGAACCCGCGGTGACGATAATTTTGGCGTGGGGGCAGAGCGTTTTGATCTGGTTAATGATTCGTAGATTATCAGTACCGACCAATAATTCGTCCGGTACGCTGGAGATCACCACCTTGGCTCCTTCAATCCCGGCGTGGTGCAAGGTCTGGAGATTACTGATATCTCCGTAAATCACTTTGACTCCTCGCTTTTTTAACCTTCTAAAGACCCGGGGATTAAAGTCGATTACTACCATCCGCTCCTTGATTTCCTGATCTGACTGCTCGATCTCTTCCATAAAGGCACTGGCAATCCGGAAAAAGCCTAACATAGCGATTTCTTTGTCGGGTGTGGTGAACTTTTCGTCGGCCGCACCGCCGATATCCTTAACGCCGATTCTGTTCAAGAGTTTACTAAGGAAGTCCTGCAATTGCTGATTAAATTTAATCATGTAAGTGGAAGTAATCGAGGTGATGACAAAGACAAAAATGATGATGGTCTGAATGTCCGGGGAGATTTGCTGATTCTGTAACCCCAACACGGTGATAACCAGCGCAAATTCGCTGAGCTGGGACAGGTTGATCGAAGTCAGCAGGCTGACCCGGCTGCCGTTTTTGAGCAGATAGAGAATGGGAAATATAGTAAGGAACCGGGTTGCCACTAAAAATAAGGCGCCGGTCCCGGCTACCAGCACGAAGCCGAGATTATTAGCCGGATTCGGAATTTCCATCCCTAAGGCTACAAAAAACAAGGTGATGAAAAAATCGCGGATACTAACGATTTTGGCAATGATATCTAAGTTATAGGGAAAGGTCGACATCGCCATGCCGGCAATCAGGGCCCCCATGGCCCGGGAGAGGCCGAGAAAATCAGCCAATCCGCAGATCAGAAAGCACCACCCCAAAGAGGCCACTAAGACTAATTCCGGCAACTTGGCAATTTTTTTGAAGATATAGCCTAGCAAATATTTGCTGAGCAACAGGCTGGTCACGACAAGCAGGGCGGCTTCACCGAAATCTATCAAGATCTGGAGAATTTGGGGGTTGTCCAAGGAAGGTGCCAGGCTCAGGATGACGATGGCCCACAGGTCCTGGAAGATCAGCACGCCGATAGTCAGTCGCCCGGCCAGGGTATCCAGTTCAAATTTTTCATAAAGCAGTTTGACTACGATAGTCGTGCTACTTAACGCCAGACAGACAGCCAGGTAGAGGAGATCATATTCCCCGCCGAGTACCTTGACGCCGAAAATTTCGTATTCATATGGTGCCCCGACAGTAAAGCCCAGCAACAGGAAAAAGCCAAAGCCCAGGGCAGCACACAGGATGAATTGCAAAACGCCGGTAGTGATCAGTGATTTGCCGGCTTCTTTGAGCTTTTTGAGGTTGAGCTCCAACCCGATCATGAATAATAACAGGATCAGGCCGATTTCGGCGATAATCCGGATGTCGGTTTTGCTTGCCACCCAGCCGAAGCCGAACTGCGGACCGATCACCGCTCCCGCGGAAATATAGGCCAGAATCAGAGGCTGTTTGGTCAAAGAGGCCAGAAAGGCCAGAACCGTCGCCACTAAGATACTGATGCCGATGCTGTTTAATAGGGCATGGTCTTCGGCCGCATGACCCGCAATTGCAACCTCGGGAAACACCAGGATCGCCAGCAATGACAGTAAAATCAAAGAAATAGCCGGACTAAGGCGCTCTAACTCTAGATAACGCAAGATACCTTCACAGCTGGAACAGTTAGGTCAGCACAACTATAAGATTATTAAGCTGACAGAGTAAAATAATGAAAACGGGTTTAGGTCGGTTTACCTAAACCCTGAATAAGTTATTTAATTATTGGTGCCGGAGGCGAGACTCGAACTCGCACAGGCATAAAGCCCGGGGGATTTTGAGTCCCCTGCGTCTACCCATTCCACCACTCCGGCAGCCGATAAAATACATCTTCTTTTCTATTATATGATTTTATAAATTCTCCGCTCCGGTTTGGCAAGAATTTTTGTTTACCAAGTTGACTTATCGGCGACGCCAAACCGGGCCCTGGGGAGTATCAATCACTTCAATGCCCTGTTCGGCCAGTTCCTGACGGAGTTGATCGGCCTGGGGCCAATCCCGTTGGCGCCGGGCGGCCTCGCGGGCCTGGATTTTAGCGTCGATAGCTGCATCTTGGGCCGTCTCCGGGAAATTCATGACCCCCAACACCCCATCCAGTTCCTGGAACCGGCCCATGATGGTCTGAGCACCATCCTGGTCGAGACGGTTATGGTCAATCAGCCCGTGAACCTTATTCAGAAAGCCAAAGATCACCGCCAAGGCCTGAGAAATGTTTAGGTCATCATCCAGGGCCGCGTTAAAATCCTTCTTCAATTTAAACAGGAGCTGATCCAGGTCCGGGAACCCCCGCCCGGCCGGGAGGTGGCCCAAACGGTCCAGGAAGAAGTCGAGGCGACGGCGGGCCCGCGCCGCGGCGTGGAGGGCGTCGAGACTGAGCTGGAGGGGCTTGCGATAGTGCGTCGTCATCAGGAAATAACGTATATCCTCCCCCTGAAAGCCCTGCTCCAGAAGTTCCCGCACCGTACTTAGTTCCTGCCCTTCCTGCAGTTTGCGGCCATCCGAGAGTAGTCGTTCGCTGTGCAGCCAGTGCCGCACCAGCGGTTTGCCAGTGGCGGCGGTACAGATGGCGGTGACGTTATCATGGTGGGGAAAGATCTGTTCCAAGCCGCCGGTATAGATATCAATGGTATCTCCCAGGTGTTTCAAGGCGATCGCCGCACATTCCAGGTGCCAGCCGGGACGGACGTTGCCCCACGCGGTGGCAAAATAAAGGCCGCGTTTCAATTCCCCCAGTTTGGCCCTTTTGAGCAGGGTGAAATCCCGCGGGTTGTCCTTTTCATACTCGTCCAGATCTACGGTTTTACCGACGCGGATCTTACTCAGATCAATTCGGGAGAGTTTGCCATATTCCTTAAAGCGCGAAATATCGAAATAAACCGAGCGCAGTTTTTCATAGGCGTAACCGCGATCCATCAACCGGCGGGTCAGGGCCAACATATCATTAATATGCTCAGTAGCCCGCGCATAGGCCGTAGCTGGCTTTAATCTCAAGGCCGCGAGATCCTTAAATAATTCTTGGGCATAATGCTGGGTGAATTCCGTTAACGGCTTTCCGGCCGCAGCCGCCCCCTGAATGGTTTTATCGTCCAAATCAATCAGGTTTACCACCTGGCGGATGGCCCAGCCCTGGTATTCCAGGTAACGCCGCAGTAAATCTACCATGATCAAGCGCCGCGCCCCCATCAGGGAAAGGTGAGCATTCATAGTGGGGCCATCCGTGTAGACGGTTACTTCTCCCGGCTTCAGGGGAATAAAGGCCTCTTTCTGACGGCTCAGGGTATTGTAGAAACGCAGCGTCGGCTTTTCTTGCTCGGCAAATAAGGGCGTCGAGAGATAGCGTTCCCCGCCGTCGGGGCAGATGGCGACAATCAGTCCTTCTTCCTGTTCCTGAGCGAGTTGCAAAGCAATAGCCACCGCCGCCCCTGAGCTCAGGCCCAAAAACATCCCTTCTTCGCGGGCCAGGCGGCGAGTAGTCGCAAAGGCTACTTCATCCTCAATATTGATGATGGCATCGGCCTGGGTTTTATCAAAAATGCCGGGTTTATAGGATTCCTTCATATTTTTGAGGCCCTGCAAGCCGTGGCCTAAATAAGGCTCCACCCCGATGATCTTTATCTCCGGGTTCAGCTCTTTCAATCGCCGATAAATGCCCATCAAGGTCCCGGTCGTCCCCATGGTAATCACTACCGTGGTGACCTGACCTTCGGTCTGCTCCCAGATTTCCTGGGCCGTGCCATAATAGTGCGCCAAGGGGTTGCTGGGATTGTTGAACTGATCGGGCAGATAATATTTTTCGGGGTGTTCCCGGACCAGACTATAGACCTTTTCAATAGCGCCGTCAGTGCCTAAAGCCGCCGGAGTTAAAAGTATTTCCGCTCCCAGGGCCTTAAGGATGAGACGGCGCTCCTGGCTGGCCGATTCCGACATGGCCAGCACCAGGGGGTATCCTTTGACGGCACAGACCAGAGCCAGGCCGATGCCGGTATTACCGCTGGTCGCCTCAATAACCGTCTTGCCGGGACTCAATTCCCCCCGGGCCTCGGCATCGTTGATCATGCTCCAGGCGACCCGATCTTTGATTGACCCGCCAGGGTTGAAACATTCGAGCTTGAGGTAGACTTCCACCCGGGGGTTGGGATTAAGGCGGTTGAGACGGACTAGCGGGGTGTGGCCGATTAACTCTAACAGGTTATTATAACAGTGGCGCATAAAGGCCAATTCCTGGATTTCTTAGTTTCGAGTTTTTAGTTGCTGGTTTTATGAGATACCCTTAATCAATAATTTGCCAGAGAAAGCGCGGCAACTAGTGGTTGTGGTGCTTGCCAACTCTGGCTAAAACCGCTGGTTGGCCTCAGACACCCAAATTATGCTTAGCACAAAGTGCCAGCCAGGTGCTGATTAACCAATTGGACCACGGAAAGGGTAAAGAGTCGTTGCGCTTCGGGATTGTCATCCAGGGCCTGCAGTAGGCGGTGCATTAGCGCAATGATTATAGTCCCTGCTTCCTGGGGGTTGATTCCTTCTTCATTAAAACGTGCCAAGATCTCGTTGACCAAAGGGCGGACTCGTTCCGCCAGCTCAATTTCCGAAGATTGTTCCACATCCATGATTTATTCCTTTACCTGTCTGACATGATTTAATCCGGCCACCTTAAGCACCGAGATTACCCCGCGGTTGACAAGGGACGCTGCTCGATAAATGTAAATTATCATTTTAGCGAGAAAATTACCATAGGATATTGATAATTGCAAATCAGGTTGGCAACCACTGACGGCTCAAGTATAATACCAATATAGTATCATCAATCAATCCGATCCAGATTCATTGCCTTTAAGGGGTTAAAGCGCGGTCTAGGTGCTGTTGAACCTTGAAGTTGCAAAAAAAAGTTTTCCCTATGCTTCCATACAGTGGAAACCCATGTCTCTGGTCTATACTCTCACCCGGGGCGGGGGAGTTTCCGAAAGATTTCTACCTAAACAACCACAGCGGTTAACCACAGGAGCACAGAAGCAATGAAAGGACTGATACTTAGTGGTGGCAAAGGGACTCGTTTGCGTCCCCTGACCTATACGGCGGCTAAACAACTGGTCCCGGTCGCCAATAAAGCCATCCTGTTCTATGTGATTGAAAATCTGATCCATGCCGGGATCCAGGATTTGGGGATCATTATTTCTCCGGAGACCGGGGTCTTGGTCCAAGAGGCTATCGGCAACGGTACCCGCTGGGGGGTCAATGTTAGTTATATCGTTCAATCCGAACCGGCGGGGTTGGCTCACGCAGTCAGCACCGCCCGTGAGTTTTTGGGGGATGAACCCTTTGTGATGTACCTGGGAGATAACCTGATCGGCAGCCGGATCAATGGCTTGATTGAAACCTTTAGTCAGAGTCAGGTGGATGCCTTGATTCTGCTCAAAGAGGTCCAGAATCCCTGTCAATTTGGCATTGCTGAGGTAGATGCCCAGGGCTGTCTGGTCCGGTTGGTAGAGAAACCCCAGAATCCTACCTCTAACTTGGCCCTGGTCGGGGTCTATATTTTCTCACCGGTGATCCATGAAGCCATTGCGGGGTTGACCCCTTCCTGGCGGGGAGAACTGGAAATCACCGATGCCATCCAAAGATTACTGGAGTCAGGCCGGGCGGTGACCAGCTACCGACTCGATGCGTGGTGGCTGGATACCGGGAAAAAAGACGACCTGTTAACCGCCAATACCATTGTTCTGGACGAATGGGCGCGGCGAGATCTGCAAGGGGAGATCGATGATCAGAGCCAGATCAGCGGTCGGGTCAGCATCGCTCCCGGTTCCCGGATCATCAATTCGACGCTGCGCGGTCCGATTGTGATCGGCGCTAATTGCCTGATTAAGGACAGCTTCATCGGCCCCTTTACCAGCATCGGAGATCACTCCCGGATAGAGAGTTCGGCGATTGAACATTCGGTGATTCTCAATGAGGTGCACATCCAACAGATTGACCGCTTGGAAGACAGTCTTATCGGTAAAAATGCCCGGTTGGCTCGCCATGAACAGCATCGCTGTTTACGGCTGATGATTAGCGATGATTCCGTGGTAGAATTTTAACATTATTATCTATCCGAGATCTGATAGCCCGGCGTTAAACTTACCGGCTTCGATTAATAAGGATGAGCCCGGAGGTACTAATGGACAAAGTAGAAGATCTTGTTGCCCGTCGAGAAGACCAGCGCATCCCCCACCAAACCTTACTTGAAGAAGAAGGTCTGTCAGCGAAACCTCAGATGGCACGTTTAAAGGCTGAGAACCTTGCCATACGTCAGGAAAACCAATTTTTGCAGGAAAAATTGGCCAGTTGTCAGGAATAATGCCGTCAACTGGAACAAGAACAAGCCTACGTCGAGCAACTTTTTAACAAATATCAAAAGCTTATTAAAGAGTTGGGTAATCTTTTGACCTCCTTTTCACCCTCCTCTGCTTCTGACCTGCCTGACTAAAGCCAAACTCAGGGTAATGTACAGATTTTTGAACGTGATGTGCGAATAAGCAAACAAAGTTAAGGCCGTACTCCATCTTTAGCTCCCAATAAGCCTTGATTATTCAAGCCGATCTGGGTCTGGTTTAATTGGTATACGAATTGCATTAATAAAAGGCAAAAAAGTAAGAGAATAAAATAATGTGCAAAAAGCTGAATAAATTCCAGGGATCTAAGATAACCAAAAGAAGTGATGACATGCCTTACGTGGCAGGCCGCTTCGATGTCCAAGCAGTCCAACTTCAGATTAACAAGGCAAGAGAACTGATGGATAAGGGCTACCCGCGGGAGGCATTGATCCAGTATCTGCAAGCCTTGGAGTATTCTTTGCATGAGCTTAGAACCAATCTGTGCGCAATTCAAGAAATCTTGGGCCGGCTACAATATCTCCGTAAGGTTCAAGCCCGGCGCCCCAGGGTAAGCCGTATATGGGAAGAATTATATTTTGATCGATCCCCCAACCCTCCGTTGAATTAACTTCCAACCACAATCAATCCTTAATGCGGGGGCCAGATTTTTTGGCCCCTCCCTCCTTCTAGAGCGATTGATTTGCTCCCCGGGCAGGATAAATTTAATGTATGTCGGTTCATCTCATCATAGACGGTTACAACCTTATTCGCCAATCTCCAGAGTTGCTGGCTTTTGAGGCCCAGGATCTGCAATCCGGGCGACAGGCCTTGCTGCAGAAACTGGCAGCTTATCGTCAGGTCCGGCCTCATCCTATCACGGTGGTTTTCGATGGCTGGAAGTCCGGGGAGTTGACCGAGGATCGGGACCGCTATCAAGGCATCCTGATCATCTATTCCCGCCGGGGTGAACCGGCCGATGAGGTAATTAAACGCTTGGCAGTGCGCGAAGGGATGCGCGCCCTGGTAGTGTCCTCGGATCGGGAAATTCTTGAATACGTTGAACAACATGGCTCTACGGCCATATCCGTCCCCGAATTTGAGTCCCGTTTACACCTGGTCGTGGACGGCTACGACGACCTTAATGATGAGGAAGTCGCCATCCGACATACCCGGAAAAAAGGCCCGGCCCATCGCGCCCCCAAAAAGCAACGGCGACAGCGGCAAAGGCTGAGGAAAATTTAAGGTTCTTTTAAGAATCCGCTTATCCACCACTTCTGCAGTTTTGCTTTAAGACCTCTATTCAGCTAATTTTTTTGTCTAATTGCAGGTGAAGCATGATATTGAGAAGGGCTGTATCCATGGGGGCTAAGCCTTCCCGGCAGAGCTTGACCAAATGACGGATGGTGGCTTCGGCGGTTGCACCGATGAACCCCTCCTGGGCTCTGACTACCGTGCCCGCCAGAGCCAGGAGTGCGTTTCTGACCGCCGCCATTACCGCGCCGCTGACTTTCAGGGCGCAGCCGGTTTTGGCGCCGTCACAGATGATCGTGGCCACGGTGGCGAGATGATTGGTAATGCCCCCGCCGATCTGCTCGACGGTGCCGCTCCGGAGGTAGGTCACGCCCGCCGCTACGCCGGCCCCGCCGGCTACACTGCTGCTGCACAGGGCGCTTAAACGGCCTATCCGGGCGGTGATATAACAGGCCACCAGATAGCTTAAAGTTACGGCGCGGAGCAGCCGCGGGCGGTCGCCATCCCCGGTAAAATTGCTCGCCGCAACCAGCGGCAGGCTGGCGGCCAGTCCCAGGTTGCCGCTCCCGGCCAGGGTCATCGCCGGCAGCGTAATCCCAGCCATCCGGGCGTCAATGGCCGCGGCGGTCAGGATTCCGGCCTCAACTGCCAGATCTCGATGGATGACTCCCTGGTGTACCAGGCGCTCCAGGGCCTGGCCCACCCCCAGGCCCGGACCGTGTTCCCGGCCATATGCGGCCAACACCTGGTTCATCTCAATGCCTTGCTGGATATAAGCCAGGTCATCCGGGTCCAGTCCGTCCAGCAGGCCCACCATCTCATCCAGCGATAGGGAAATCAGCCAGCGCTCCAGTTCCGCAATGCTCTGATCCGGCTCTGCTGCCCGGCGCAGCAGGGGATGGTTTTCTTGGGACTGGCCATCTAGAGTAAGGGAAACAATATGATCGTGCTGGCCAGTGATGGTCGCGGCGGCTTTATGGCGTGCAGCGCAAATCACGGTTTGGACATAAAGTCCCACCTGCCCCTCTAAGATGGCTGTCGAGACTTTACCTGTAGTTAATAACTGTTGGGCCTGTTCTAGGACCGCGGCGTCCACCGTACTAAAAACCTGGAGCTTGAGGTTAGGATCACCGGCTACGGCTCCGAGTGCGGCGGCCAAACCGATGCCGCCGGCCCCAGCCGTCCCCGGAATAATGACCCCCATGGCGTTTTTGTAAAGATTAGGGTCCATCGTGACTTTAATGCTATCAAAGTCCTTGCTGGGTAAAAGCGCGGCTGCAGCTGCAGCACTAAGACCGATGGCCGCGGGGTCGGTGCAGCCCAACCCTGGTTCAGTTTCCAATTGGATCAGGGCCTGGGCTCGATCATGCAACAGGGTTTTGATAGCAAAACTCACACATGATTTTTCGATTTGAAAAAAAGTTGGTGGCTAACATTATCATAAACCCTAAGAAGGCATGGTTGAAAGACTTTTCGAAAAATTAGACTGCAATATGGCCCCTGCTTAAGGCTCAAAATTGCTTCCCTGGCCTGATTTAGCCGATCTGAGCCGGAAAATCTGTTTATAATGGATAAGTATTTATTTTAACTTGCAACTTGCAACTTGCAACTTAACTCTTATATTTAATTAAGGTTGCATCATACCAGGAGATCTGTCAAATTTAAGATAAAGTTAACCAATTTTTAACCACACCGCTCGCCGGAACGAGGTTCATGCTGATAGTTAATAACTCTGATCCTCACAAATCCAAATCGGGTTATCGTCTGATAGCTCATAGCGCGGATTTGGGCTTCCGACTGTATGGCGAGAGTCTGGCTGATATTTTTGTCAATGCTGCCCACGCCTTGTACGGGGTCATGACCGATCGCCGTAAAATCCGGGGCTTAGAGTGCCGAGAGGTAGTGGTTGAGGCCCCCGATGTGGGAGACCTGCTGGTAGAGTGGCTCAATCAGTTATTATATCTTTTTGATGCTACCGGCTTTCTGGGACGAGACATAGAGGTTCAGGAGATCACTTCTCAGCGGCTTCAGGCCAGGCTGCGGGGGGAACCTTTAGATGAGGAACGCCATCAACTCAACACCGGCATTAAGGCGGCAACCTATCATAACCTGGAGTTCAAGGAGACCGCCGACGGTTGGCAGGCTAAAATTATTCTCGATATTTAGATAAGTTGACTTAAGCACAGCTGCGTTTAATAAATTATGAAGTCAAAACCAGCCGATATTCAGTTGCGCCGCCTGGATGACTACCGCTGGGAAGTCCCTCAGACCGGTAAGATGCGGACTCGCGGGTTAATTTACGCCACCCGGGACATGTTGCCGGATATACGTTCAGACCAGAGCATCCAGCAGGTGGCCAATGTCGCGACCCTGCCGGGTATCGAAGGCGCGTCCATGGCCATGCCGGATATCCATTGGGGCTATGGCTTCCCGATCGGCGGGGTAGCGGCTTTTAATCTGACTGAGGGTGTGATTTCTCCTGGCGGTGTGGGCTATGATATCAATTGCGGCGTTCGGTTGTTGCGTTCCAATCTGTCGCGGCCGGAGGCTGAACCGATCCTGGAAGATTTAGTCAATGCCTTATTCCGTAATATTCCTTCCGGCTTAGGCTCGCGCCGCAAGGATTTAAAGCTGACGACCCCGATGTTGCGGCAGGTATTGCGCCTGGGTGCAGCTTGGGCCGTGAAAAACGGCTTTGGCACTGCTGACGACCTGTTACATATTGAAGCCGGGGGTCAGATTCCGGGAGCCGATGCCGACCTGGTCTCTGATAAAGCCCTGGACCGGGGGCATGATCAGTTGGGCACCCTGGGCTCCGGCAACCATTTTGTGGAAGTGGGGTATGTTCAAGAAATTTTTGATGAAGCCATAGCCCATGCCTTTGGACTGTTTCCCCAGCAAATTACGGTAATCATCCATACCGGTTCCAGGGGACTGGGACACCAAGTTTGTGATGATTATATTAAGATTATGATGAAAGCCGCTGCCAAATATAACATTGAATTAGCGGATCGACAACTCTGTTGTGCCCCGATTACGTCGCCAGAAGGTGAGCAATACCTGGCGGCAATGGCCGCGGCAGCTAATTTTGCCTTTGCCAATCGGCAGTTGATCACGCATTGGGTGCGGGAATCCTTTGAACAGGTGTGGCCGGCCGGTCCCCGGGCCCTGGGTCTGGAACTGATCTATGATGTCGCCCATAATATGGCCAAAATTGAAACTCATACGATTAACCAAGTAACCCAAAAGGTCTGCGTGCATCGCAAAGGAGCGACCCGGGCCTTTGCGCCGCACCACCCCGAGGTTCCGGAGGCCTATCGGGAGGTCGGTCAACCGGTGCTGATTCCCGGCGATATGGGACGGTATTCGTACGTTCTGGTAGGGACTCCGCAAGCCATGGTAGAGACCTTTGGCAGCACTTGCCATGGGGCCGGTCGCCTTCTCAGCCGCCATCAGGCCCTAAAGGCCGCTAAAGGCCGGTCGATCCTCCAGGAATTGGCTGCCAAAGGCATCGTGGTGCGAGGCGCCAGTCGCGGCACCATTGCCGAAGAAATACCGGAGGCCTATAAAGATGTGGATAATGTGGTGGAGGTGGTCGAGGGGGCCGGGATCAGTCGCAAAGTGGCCAAACTCCATCCCCTGGGAGTAATTAAGGGCTAGGGAAATGTCATGTTTTTCCTTGACAATTCTAATATTCCCAGTTTAACTTATGAGATTAATCTTTTAATTGGCAGGCTTGCATGTTCGATCGCTTATCCGATAAATTAGCCCAGGTTTTCAAAAAACTCAAGGGGCATGGTAAGCTTACTGAAGTTAATATTCAGGCGGCCTTGCGCGAAGTCCGTCTGGCGCTGTTAGAAGCCGACGTCAATTACAAGGTGGCCAAGGCCTTTATTGATCGGGTGCACGAGCGGGCTGTGGGGCAGGAAGTCATGGCCTCCCTGACTCCGGGTCAGCAAATGATCAAGATTGTCCACGAGGAGCTGATCGGGTTGTTGGGAGGCGAGACACCGCGCCTGAATCTGGGCGGCAAGCCGCCGGTAGCCCTGATGCTGGTCGGCCTGCAGGGTTCCGGCAAGACCACCACCGCGGCCAAGCTGGCTCTGAAACTAAAGAAACAGGGCCGTCAGCCTTTTTTGGTCCCGGCCGATATTTACCGCCCCGCGGCCGTCGATCAGCTTCAGAAGCTGGGGAGCGAGATCGCGGTCGAAACTTACCAAATACCTCCTGGGCAACAACCGGTAGAGATCGCCGATGCGGCCATGGAACAGGCCTATACCCAGGGCTATGATACCGTGCTGCTGGATACCGCCGGTCGGCTGCATATCGATGCGTCGCTGATGGCCGAGCTCAGGGCCATTAAAGATAAGGTGGCTCCCCAAGAGATCCTGCTGGTGGCGGATGCCATGACCGGTCAGGACGCGGTGCAGGTGGCCCAAAAATTCCACGAACTGTTAAACCTCACCGGGGTCATCCTGACCAAGATTGAAGGGGATGCCCGCGGCGGCGCGGCTTTATCCATGCGGGCCGTGATCGATCGCCCGATCAAATTTCTGGGAGTGGGAGAGAAGCTCGACGCCCTCGAGGTTTTCCATCCCGATCGCCTGGCCTCCCGTATTCTGGGCATGGGTGATGTCCTGACCCTGATCGAAAAGGCTCAAGAGGCTTTTGATACCGAACAGGCCCAGGAACTGGAGCACAAGCTCCGCAAAGAGACATTTACCCTGGATGACTTTCGGGATCAGTTAAAACAGGTCCGTAAAATGGGCAACCTGGAACAATTAGTCAACATGATCCCGGGACTGAGCCGGGTCAAAGGTCTGAAAGGCATGCAGCCGGACGAAGGGGAACTGGTCAGGATTGAGGCAATCATTAATTCCATGACTCCCCAGGAGCGGGGCCAGCATCAGATCATTGACGGCAGTCGACGACGGCGCATCGCCCAGGGGAGCGGCACCACCGTACAAGATGTCAATCGCCTGCTGAAAAATTTTGCCATGACCCAGAAGATGATGAAAAAAATGGTCCAGGCCGGGAAAAAGGGCGGCAAACGTCGGGGTATGCCCTTTGGCTTTTGAAATACGGTTTTCGGTTTCCTGTTTTCTGTTTTCTGGAAAAGAAGTTTTAATAACCATGAGCTAAAAACCTATGCCTGTAACTTAGGTTCGCCTTAAATTTAGGCATTTTTAACCAATTTTAGTCTTAGGCCATTAAGCTTACCCCAAATCTTAGGTTATGATATTTCGCCAGAACAAGGTTAGTACAAAGAAACAAGAAACAAGAAACAGAAAACTCTGAAAAAGGGAGAAAATATAATTCAATGGCGTTGAAAATCCGTCTTACCCGCCACGGGGCTAAGAAAAGACCGTTTTACCGGATTGTGGTGGCCAATAATGAGGCGCCGCGGGATGGCCGGTTTATCGAGATTATTGGCACCTACGATCCTAACCAGGATCCGGCCCAGGTTACGGTGCAAGCCGAGCCGTTGGCCCAATGGCTGGGCCGCGGGGCCCGGCCGACCAAAACTGTGGCCAGTCTCCTGAAAAAACACGGTTTAACTCCGGCTGCGGCCGCCAAACCCAATACCTAAGAGTAGAGGAGGCCATAACTTTTTTTCAAACCCAGGGTGGCAGTTCTGATGATAAGCCCTGAGATGAACCTAAAATTAGGTGTGGCATGATCAGCCTGCCAGGGAGGGCTAATCCTAGGTGGCCAGGTGCGGTGCGTGACTGACACTGCAACCAGGGCCGACCGGGCCAACCTGTTTTCCAATGTTATCCGCTAACGGAGGTCCGTAAGATGAAAGAGTTGATCAGATACATCGCCCAGTCGCTAGTGGATCATCCCGAACAAGTGGAAGTTACCGAGATTGAAGGAGAGCAGACCTCGGTGATCGAGCTCAAGGTGGCGAAAGAAGATTTAGGAAAGGTCATTGGCAAACAGGGACGGACCGCCCGGGCCATGCGCACCATTTTGAGCGCTGCCTCCACCAAAATCCGCAAACGGGCAGTGTTGGAAATCATCGAATAATTATGCCAGCTTTAGCCCCCAAGATCATCCTGGGGCGAGTAGTCGGTGCCCATGGTATCCGGGGCGAGCTTAAGGTATGGGCCGAGGCCGAGGGGGCTGAGACTTTTTTACAGATCGGGGAAGTAGAGTTGGCCGGCCGCGGCTATCAGGTTGCCGGGGCCCGGCCGCATAAGCGCTACCTGCTCCTCAGTCTGGCCGGGATCTGCAGCCGGAACCAGGCCGAGGCCTTGATCGGCCAAGAGGTGTGGGGAGCAGCTGAGTTGTTGCCGCCCTTGCCGGAAGGCGAGTATTACTGGGATGAGATTCTGGGGTTGGCCGTTTATCGGATGGATACCGGGGCCTATTTGGGCCGGGTGACCGAGATTATCCCCACCGCGGCCCATGACGTCTATGTGGTCCGGGAGGGCGACCGGGAATATCTGATTCCGGCCAGAGTCGAGGTGATTCAAGAGATCTGCCTGGAACAGGGCTGGATGAATATCGACCCAAATGTTGGGGTGCTGGAAACGCGTGCAGTTTGACATCCTGACCTTGTTCCCCGAGTTTTTTGATTCACCTCTGAATCAGAGTATGTTGAAGCGGGCCCAGAACCAGGGGATAGTCCGGTTCCGGGTCATTAATTTGCGCGATTTTGCTCTGGATCGCCACCAGGTCACCGATGATCGGCCGTTTGGCGGCGGGCCGGGCATGGTGCTGAAAATTGAGCCCCTGGCCCGGGCAATCACCTGGGTCCGAGATCAAGATGACGGGGTCTGGGTTATTCTCCTCAGTCCCCAGGGTAGGTTGTTTACCCAATCAGGGGCCGCGGCGCTGGCCCGGCAACGGCATGTGCTGCTGGTCTGTGGCCACTATGAAGGGGTGGACGACCGGGTCCGCTATTATATTGATGAGGAAATTTCTATTGGGGATTATATTCTAACCGGGGGCGAGAGCCCGGCCTTGGTGGTCATCGATGCGGTGACCAGATTACTGCCCGGCAGTTTGGGGGACGCCGAATCCGCCGAGGAGGAGTCCTTTCAAGACAGCCTGCTGGAATATCCCCATTATACCCGGCCCCAACTCTTCAACGGGCATGCGGTGCCCGAGGTCCTGCTTTCTGGAAACCACCAGCGCATTGCCCGCTGGCGCCGACAACAGGCCCTGCGGCGCACCTGGCAACGGCGGTCGGATTTACTGGACCGCGCCTCCCTGACCCCGGAAGACCAGGACTTTGTGGCCAATTTGGCCAGGGAGTCGGAAGCCGGGACAGAACCTAAAGATAAATGAGGAAAACATGGAACGGATTGATCTCCTGGAAAAGGAGCAGATGCGGCTGGACTTGCCCGATTTTCGCCCCGGCGATACCGTCGAGGTGCATGTCCGGATCGTCGAGGGCGACAAAGAGCGCATCCAGATCTTTAAAGGCATGGTCCTGCGCAAACGCGGCAGCAATACCGGGGCCAGTTTCACGGTACGCAAAATTTCCTATGGCGTGGGAGTAGAGCGCACATTTCCGCTGCATTCCCCCAGTATTGATAGTATCAAAGTGCTCAGTCGAGGCCGGGTGCGACGCGGCCGGCTCTATTACTTCCGGGATCGTTATGGTAAGGCCGCCCGGGTCAAGGAGAAGCGAGTCGGTTAAGCGTGGAGCGGCACCCGGAAGCAAGAAGCGGCCTTTAGCTGATCAGACCGTTGATGATCCCGAAGTCTGGTGGCGGGCTCAGGGTTTGGTACGGCTGGTCGGGGTAGATGAAGTCGGGCGTGGACCCCTGGCTGGGCCGGTGGTCGCGGCCGCGGTCATACTGCCCCCTCAGGTCGAGCTTGACGGCTTGACCGATTCCAAGCGTTTGAGTCCGGACCGGCGGGAACTTTTCGATCACCAGATCCGCCGACAGGCGCTAGCTTACGCCATTCAAGCCGTTGCCGTGTTCGAGATTGACCGGCAGGGGATTATGGCCGCTTCCCTCCAGGCTATGGCTCAAGCGGTGCAGGCTCTGCCTGGGGAGCCGGAAATGGTGCTGGTTGACGGCCCTTGGCGCTTGCCTTTAGACTATCCCCAACAATCGGTGGTCCGGGGTGATGCCCGGTGTTTATCAATTGCCGCGGCTTCGGTGTTGGCCAAGGTCTATCGGGATCGCCAAATGATCGTCTATCACCGCAGATACCCGCAATATAACTTTGCACGCCATAAAGGCTATGGCACTGCTGAACATCGGGAAGCCATCCGCCGCTGGGGGCCATGTGCCTTACACCGGCGGACCTTTCGCGGGGTGCGGGAATGGCTGAGAGAGGATGATGACCTTTAGCCGCCGCCTCTTGGGCCGGGCCGGAGAAGACCTGGCCACGGCTACCTTAAAACGACAAGGCTATAAAATCCTGGAACGCAATTATACAACTCCCTTGGGCGAGATCGACCTCATTGCCCAGCATCAAGGGACCCTGGTGTTTGTCGAGATCAAAACCCGGCAGACTCAAACTTTCGGCACTGCTCAGGAAGCCGTCAATAGCCGCAAGCAGGCCCGGTTGTATCGTTTGGCAGAATATTACCTGAAACAACGGCGTCTGAGCTCCCGGCCCATGCGCTTCGATGTGGTCGCCATTTCAATCCAGGGACCAGACACCAGAGTAGAGATTATCCCCCACGCCTTTGGGGGATAGACATGCGACGCCCGCCGGATAAGCCAGAAAAAATCAACGGGCCGGAAACCGGGGAACTGGAGACCCAGAGCTGTCTCTATGTGGTGGCGACGCCGATCGGCAACCTAGAAGATATCACCCTGCGGGCCTTAAGAATTTTAACATCAGTGGACCTGATCGCAGCTGAGGATACCCGCCAGACCCGGAAATTGCTGACTCATTACCAGATTAATACGCCTCTGACCAGTTATCACGCTCATAACCGGGACACCCGGGGGAAAGAATTACTGGAACGCCTGCAGGCCGGGCAAAATATTGCCCTGGTCAGCGATGCCGGGACGCCCGGCTTTTCGGATCCGGGGGCTGATTTGGTGGCCCAGGTCTGGGACGCGGGTCTGCGGGTGATTGCCATTCCAGGGCCGGCGGCCGGGGTCGCGGCCCTATCGATCTCGGGCTTTAAAGGGGATGTCAGTTTTATCGGGTTTTTGCCCCGTAAGGGCAGTAAGCGGCGGGAATTATTGGCAAGTCTGGCCCGTGAAGCCAGAATCCTGCTGCTCTACGAATCGCCGCGGCGGCTGGTGGGTACGCTTACTGAAATCCAGGAAATTATGGGCGACCGGCAGATATTGGTAGCCCGAGAATTGACCAAATATTACGAACAATGCTGGCGTGGGGTGATCTCGGAGGTCTTGGCCCAGATCGGCGAGCAGGAAATTAAAGGCGAATGCACCCTGGTGCTCTCCCGGCCGACTGGGGTCGGTCCCCAGATCAAAGATCTGGCAGCTTATCTGCTGGCCGCGGCTCAGGAATCTCAAGATACTGGCCGCGACCTGAGTAGCCGCGTGGCCCAGGAATTGGGTCTGTCTCGCCGTCAGGTGTATCAGACCTATCTGGATTTAAAGGCCCAGAAGCGGTTGCCCTGAGCCGCTAGATGGTGAATCTAGTGTTAAGTTGTGGAACTCAGCGTTATACATATTCCCGTCAAATTTACCATCTTAGTCCCATCTCCACGTGGGGGAGTGGGTCAGGGTGAGGGGGATTTATTTGTCACTGATTTAAGCAATCAAGTAATAGGTTGTCGGCGGGTAAAAGCAACTAGCAGCGCTGATTAGGAAAAAGTATTTTTGACGATATCCAACATGACCGATATAGATGGTAATAATGCCGCTCACCAGGCAAAATTATTGGTCTGTAATCGATTGGGCTTGCATGCCCGGGCTGCGGCCCGGATCGCGTCCCTGGCTCAAGAGCATCAGGCCAAGATCATCTTAGAGAAAAACGGGCTCCAGGCTGATGCCAAAAGTATTTTAGAGATTCTCAGCCTGGGTTGCGGACCGGGGACTATGGTGCAGGTCCGGGTTCAAGGGCCTGAGGCCGGTGAAGCCCTACAGGCCTTGCAAGAATTATTTCGATTGCGGTTTGGAGAATCTTGATGGCCCCAGAAGCCTGGCCGCAAAATAAGGTATTAAAGGGGATTGCCGCCTCCCCGGGGATTATCATTGCTCCGGCCCACGTTTTGGCCGACCGCAATCGGGTTCAGGTCTTTTATCGTTATTTAGGCTCTCGCCACCAGGTGGCCGAGGAACAGGAACGTTTCCGGGAGGCCATTATCCGCACCCAGCAGGAATTAAGTCGCAGCAAAGAGGCGATTCCCGAGGATTTTCGGGAACATGCTTATATCGTCGATACGCATCTGTTGATTCTCCAGGATCGCCTGCTGTTGGATGAGACCCTGCGGCTCATTCAGGAAGAAACGATTAATGCTGAGTGGGCCTTAAAGCAAGCGGTTAAAGAGGCCCAGAAACTCTTCGGACAGATCGCCGATTCTTATATCCGTAGCCGGGTCCAAGACATTGAAGATGTCAGCGAGCGGATTATGCGTCATCTGACTGGCACTAATCCTTCCAGTTTTACCAATTTTAAGGAGCCGGTAATCATCGTTGCCCAGAACCTGTCGCCAGTAGATACTACCCAGATGTCCTTGGAACGGGTGCAGGGCTTTATTACCGAAATGGGGGGGAAAACCTCGCATATCGCCATTATGGCCCAATCCCTGCGCATTCCGGCCGTGGTGGGGCTGGAAAACGCGGTCCGGGAAATTGATACCGGCTATACTCTGGTCCTGGATGGTCTGAGCGGCACGGTCATCATCAATCCCGATGTTGAGACGATGTCAATCTACCTGGGCCGCAAAAAGCAATTCGAAAACTTTAAGGCGGAAATCAATCGGTCCAGCTTTTTGCCCGCGGTGACCCTCGATGATTACCCCACCCGGATTTTGGCCAACATCGAGTTTCAGGATGAATTAGATCTGGTCCTGGACTACGGAGCCGACGGCATCGGCCTGTACCGCACTGAATTCCTTTACCTCCGACAACATTACCTGCCTACCGAGGAGGAGTTATTCGAAGACTATAAGACCGTGGCCCACATCATGAAACCTAAGCCGGTGACCATCCGTACCCTGGATATTGGTGGCGACAAGTTTGCTTCCTACTCCCAATACGTCCATGAGATGAACCCGGCCCTGGGGTTGCGGGCTATCCGCTTCAGCCTGAAGGAACAGCAGGTTTTTCGGTCGCAGTTACGGGCGATTCTGCGGGCCTCGGCCTTTGGCGCGGTGCGGATCATGTTTCCCTTAATCTCCGGGGTTCAGGAGGTGCTGGCGGCGCGACAGATGTTGGAGGAGATCAAAGCCGAACTCCGGCAAGAAGGCCTGACCTTTGACTCCCAGATCCCGGTCGGGGTCATGATCGAGGTGCCGGCCGCGGTAATGCTGGCCGATCTTCTGGCCCAGGAAGCCGATTTTTTCAGTATCGGCACCAATGACCTGATCCAGTACGCCCTGGCCATTGATCGCGGCAACAAATATGTCGCGGAGATGTATCAACCGCTACACCCCGCGGTCTTACGGATGGTCAAACACGTGGTCGATACCGCCCATGCCGCCGACATCCCGGTGGCGATGTGCGGCGAAATGGCCGGGGATCCGCTCTATACGCCGATTCTGTTGGGACTGGGGGTTGATGAATTGTCCATGAACGTTACCTCCATACCGGTGGTGAAAAGAATCGTGCGGATGGCCACTCTGGAAGAAGCTAAGGAATTTGCCAACCAGGTCTTACAATTAGGGTCGATTGACGCGGTTACCTCCCTGGTGACTAATTTCATGGCCCGCCGGTTTCCCGAAGTCTTCATGTTTGGCCGGGAATTAGTTAATAGCAATTATTAAAAAATATCAGGGTCGGATACCGTAGGGGCGACCCGCCGGTTCGTCCCTATGGCAAGAATGCGGTTGCCACATCTGAAAAAAATATTGGGGACACCGGGTAATTTCCTAATCTGATCATGCCTAAAGACGTTATTAAACTGGTCGCGCAGAATCGCAAGGCCTATTTCGATTACTACATCGATGACCTGTACGAGGCTGGATTGGTGCTAACCGGCGCCGAGGTCAAAGCTCTGCGGCTGGGCAAGGTCAATATCGGCGATGCCTATGCCCGTATCCGCAAGGGCGAGGTCTATCTCTATAACGCCCATATCAGCCCCTATCCCTTCGCACCTGCCGAGGCCTATGATCCCACCCGACCCCGCAAGCTATTGTTGCACCGCCGCGAAATCAAACGGCTGATCGGCAAAACCGAAGAACGGGGTTATACCCTGATCCCTTTAAAGATCTATTTCCGCGATCAATATGTCAAAGTGGAGATCGGCCTGGCCCGCGGCAAAAAGAAATACGACAAACGCGAGACCATCCGCCGCCGCGATGAGGAAAGGGAATTGCAGCGAATCAGGAAAAAGGGAGGTTAATCAGAGCTGGCGGAATCGGTAAGTTTTTCTAAATCCTGCTGATCGTATATTACCTGCACCAGATATAACCCCTGGGCCGGGGCGCGGGGTCCGGCTTGGCTGCGGTCTTGACTGGCCAGAATCAGGGCTAAATCCTCGGGACGCCGCTTGCCGCGTCCGATGTCCACCAGGGTTCCGACCAGCGACCGCACCATACCCCGCAAAAAACCGTTGGCGGTTATCTGAAATCTATGCCATCCCGCCGCGGCTTGCTCCCAACTGGCCGCCCAGACCCGGCGCACCGGATTCTTGATAATGCTGCCACTGGTCTGGAACGCGGAAAAATCATGCTCCCCGATGAGTGCGGCGATGGCTTGCTTAATGGCGGCTTCATCCAAGAACATCGGCAGCCACCAGCAATAGGCCCGGTGTACGGGCGAACGGACCGGACGGTTCAGCAGGCGGTATTCATAGATTTTGGCTAGCGCCGCATAACGGGCGTGGAATTCCGGGGCCACCTCCTGGGCCGCCAGGATGGCGATATCGGCCGGGAGCAGTCGGTTAAGCCCGGCCCTAAACGCGCTTAAGGGCAAATCGGTAACGGTGGTAAAATTGGCTACCTGCCCCAGGGCATGGACCCCGGCATCAGTGCGGCCGGAACCGATCAGCCGAATATTTTCTCTGGTCAGACGGGACAGACTGGTTTCTAGCACTTCCTGGATGGTCAGGGCATTTTGCTGCCGTTGCCAGCCATGATAAGCACTGCCGTCATATTCGATTAACAGTTTAATATTCCGGGGTGACAATGTGGCGGGCACGGAAAATTCGGCGAAGATAATAGGGTAGGGGGATTACATAAATTTTGCTATCACATAACAAACTAATAATACTAAACCGATTGGTTAAATTAATTTTTCTAACCGAAAACCGAAAACCGAAAACCGAAAACCGGATTATTAAGGCACTAACGGAACGACCTCCAGTCCCAGGGTTTCCGGCCAACCCTGCATCAGGTTCATATTGTGGACGGCCTGGCCCGAGGCCCCGCGGGTCAGGTTATCAATAGCCGACACCGCGATAACTCTTCCGGTGCGGGAGTCAACCCGCAACCCCAGATCACAGAAATTGGTACCTTTGACAAAGGCGGTGTTCGGCAGGCTGCCCGGCCTACAGAGGCGGATAAAGGGATGGCCCTGATAAAAGTCGCGATACAACTGATAAAGCTCAGATTCGGTTACCGGGTGGTGCCAGTGGCCATACAGGGTAGCTAGAATACCCCGACTCATCGGCACCAGATGCGGCGTGAAGGTGACACGGACCGCATAACCTGCAACCCGGCTTAATTCCTGTTCGATTTCGGGAGTATGCCGATGTTCGGCAACTTTGTAAGCCCGGAAACCCTCGTTGACCTCGCAGAATAGGCTGGCCAGGGCGACCCCGCGGCCGGCACCGCTGACCCCGGATTTACAATCCGCGATGATGGTTTCTGGGTCAAGCAGATCAGCCTTGAGCAAGGGGGCCAGGCCTAAAATGACGCTAATCGGGTAGCAGCCGGGATTTCCGACTAAGCGGGCGCCGCGGATCGCCTCCCGGTACAGTTCGGGCAGGCCATAGACCGCTTGGCTGAGCAACTCGGGTGCACTATGCGGCTGATACCATTGCTCATAAATGTTTTGATCCTGGAAGCGGAAATCGGCGCTCAGGTCCACCACCTGGCAGCCCGCCTGCATAAAGGCCGGGATTACGCCCATGGCAGCTTTGTGAGGTAGGGCGGTGAAGATAAAATCGGCCTGGGAGGCAATGCTCTCCGGGTCGGGGGCAGTAAAATCGATCGCGACGATTTGGGCCAAGGCCGGAAAGACACTAGTCAAGGGCTTCCCGACATATTCCCGGGAAGTTACGGCTACGATTTCCACCTCGGGGTGGCGGGCCAGCAAGCGGAGCAGTTCCAGACCGGTATATCCCGAGGCCCCGACCACCGCAACCTTGAGCATGGCAAGTTAACCTATAATTTGTTAACGCTTTGAGTATTGGTAGCGAGCCCGGGCCCCGCGCTGGCCATACTTTTTGCGCTCTTTGATTCGGGCATCGCGGGTCAGGAACCCGGCTTTTTTAAGGATGGGTCGGTAATCGGGATTGAGTTCGATCAACGCCCGGCTGATTCCGTGCTTGATTGCCCCGGCCTGACCGGAAATCCCGCCCCCGCGCACGTTTACCACGATATCGAGTTCGCTTCCGGTATCGACCAGTTCCAGGGGCTGTTGAATGATCATGCGCAAGGTTTCGCGGGGGAAATAGTCGGTCAGTCCCCGTTGGTTTACGGTGATCCGCCCGGTTCCCGGACGTAAATAAACCCGGGCAATCGAATTTTTTCGTTTGCCTAGGGCGTGAATATTGGCAGTGCTGGTCATATTTCTTCTCTTGAGTTATTTTTCTAGAGTCAAAGTTTCGGGCTGCTGAGACTGATGGGGATGTTGGTCTCCCGCATAGATTTTTAGAACCTCGTCGGGCTTTTTATCAAGTAACTTGCGGGCGGTAATTGATTTAATGCCGCCGATATAGCCGGTGTGCCGATAATAAATCTTATTATCCAGTTTTTTGCCGGTCAACCGGACCTGTTCGGCATTGACTACTACCACAAAGTCCCCGACATCGGCGTGGGGGGTATAAATCGGCTTGGTTTTGCCGCGCAGAAGCATGGCAATCTGGCTGGCCAAACGGCCCAACACCTGTCCCTGGCCATCTACCAGATACCATTTTTTCTGCACTTCAACTTCACGTCCAACATAAGTCTTCATATCGGCACACTCCAGATCTAGTCAAAAAATAATTAATATATATAATTTCTTTGCTTGTCAAGTAATGGGAGCCTTTTTTGTTAGGCGTCGTCTCCATCTCCGCCTTGTGATTTATTTTGGCATTGATTCTATATTTTTGGTATATTTTATGCAAGTTTATCAGGGATAAAATATTTTTAACCTATACTTGCACCATCACATTCGGTGCCAATGGTTTGGAATTATGGATGGGCCGCCGCCAATAGCCGATTGACTTCCAGGATTAGACGCTGACCATGAAATCGAGGTTAAGATCGTATGTATAATGATTATTTTGGCTTTTCCAACTCTCCTTTTGAAAATAATTTAGATCAACGCTTCCTGTTTCTTTCTGAAGATCACCAGGAAGTCTTAGCGGCCTTGTTATATTTTGTCAAGGAGAGAAAAGGATTGGCAATTGTCTGCGGCGACGTCGGGACAGGCAAAACCATGCTGGTCAACAATTTCCTGAATCGGTTGCCGGACTCGGTTCAGTCGATTCTGATCTCCAACCCCATGGCCAGTTATCTTGATCTGCTGCATTTTATCGGGGCCGCCATCGGCATCGTGGATAAAAAGCAAAATGTCCTGGAACTCCTGGATCAGATCAAAGAGGTCTTAATTGCGGAGCGGCAGCAAGGCAAAGACTATATCTTGATCGTTGACGAAGCCCATCTATTTCCCGATGCCAGTTTAGAGGAAGTCCGGCTGCTCTCCAATATCGAGGTCCCGGAAAGCAAGTTGTTGCAAATCTTGCTGGTGGGGCAGTATGAATTAAGCCATAATCTGAACCGACCCCAGATGCGCCAACTCCGTCAGCGTATCAATATCAGCCGTTTTTTATCACCTTTAAATCAGACCGAGACCATAGCCTACATAGATCATCGCTTGCAGCAGGTAGGGTCTAGCTATCAGGCCATTTTTGAACCAAAGTGCGAGAAATTACTATATCAGCTGACTGATGGGGTGCCGCGGCGGATCAACCAGCTCTGTGATAATGCCTTATTGAGTTGTATGGCGGAGGGTGTAAGAAAAGTCAATCGCCAGGTTTTGAAAAAAGCCCATGAGGCTCTGCTCACCGATGTCATTTTTACCCCCAAAGCTTCAGTCAAGCCGTGGAAAAATATGGCGTTATGGATTCCCTTAACCGCGTGCGCGGCTTTTCTAATTATCGGGCTGTTCCTGGGCCAGAGCGGTTGGTGGGGCCAATATTTCCGACCAGATTCGGGGCAGACTGGACTCGAAAGTAAATTGCCCTCGGTTTCAGCGACCTTGCCCGCGACCTCGAAACCGGCCAGGACTACCAACGTCTCATCCGAACCCGAAAAAAAAGCTAGGCAGTCTTTGGCTAAGCCGGGCCAGGAAATTTCGATAGTAGGCGGGCAGGCCAAAACCAGCCATAAGCCGCATGAGGGTCAATCAACTGGAACAAACACCGTACCCGGCCCCACGGGCAGGTTGGCGAGCGCAGAGCCGCCACGCCTCGAGTCTTCTTCAAGCCCTGGTAGCGCGGCAATTGATGGCTCTACTTCGCCACCGACCGCCAGCCAGGACTCTTCAAAATCTGGCCCGGGAACCACCTCGGCGGGGGACACAGGGGTTCAATCAACCGTGCCAGGCTCCACGGCCGCGGCCATCAATTTTCCCGAACCCATCAAGGTCAGAGCCAATGATAACCTGACTAAGATTGCCTCCACCCATTACCCCGACGATGTTGACCTGGGGTTGGAAGCCATCCTGTTGGCAAACCCCGAGACTACCAATGAAGATTTAATCTATCCGGGCCAGAAATTGCATCTTCCCTTAATAAATCCCGCCGATCAGACGATAACCTTAAGAGAACATCTGTTTTATGGGGCTTATGGACGCTACTTCTCCATGTCGAGTTTACAGAAGACGCTCTCTTGGCTAAGTCAGCAGGGGGTCCGTTATCTGGTGGTAAATACCAAAAATTACCAGGGCGGCATAACCCATCGGGTGTTGATCGGTGGTTATGAGAACCGCCAGGATCTGGATAACGCCCTCCAGCGCCTGAAGGCCAGAGCAGGATGACTAAGCTATGAAAAAAGCAAAACAAAAGCCGATTTTTTCTAGGGTCCAGGACCTGTTGGGAGAAGCTACCCAATCCCCACCCGGGCCAGAACGAATCTCTGTGCCCGGGGCCGCGGCCGTTGTTCCTTCAACCGTGGCCCCCGAGGCCGGGGCCACGCTGCCGTCCGGACTGCGGCCTGATGCGGTTCAGATTTTTAAACCCGAGACTCAGAATTTCGGGCCGGTAGCAGGGCCAGCACCGGCGCTGACCGGGGCGCAGCAGGTTGTACCACCACCTCCGCCGCCATTAGAACCACCCCCTGGGGATGTTTCACTTTCTGAACCTGAGGTTCAAGTTTTAAACGAAGAGTTGGACGAGGTCCCAACTCTGGTCCCCTCTGCTATCCAGGTTCCGGCCGGACTGAAGACTCTGACCAATTCTCTAAACATGACCTTTGTCCTGATCCCGGCCGGTAGTTTTTTGATGGGCAGTCCGGAAACTGAAACCGGACGTAGTAGCGATGAGATTCAGCATGAAGTAACTATCTCCCAGGATCTTTATGTTCAGGCCACCCCAGTAACCCAGGGCCATTGGCAGGCCCTGATGGGCTACCTACCTTCCCGCCTGTTGAAAACCGGCCTTGATCTACCGTTGGAGGGGGTAAACTGGAATGATTGCCAGGAGTTTATCAGAAAATTGCTGGCCCTCCAGGAAGGCATTTATCGGCTGCCCACTGAAGCCGAATGGGAGTACGCCTGCCGCTCTGGGAGCCCCTCGGCCCTGGCCAATGGTGATTTAATCACCCTATTTTGTGACCTTGACCCGGCCCTGGACGAGATCGGTTGGTACTGTGGCAATTCCAACCGTTCCCTACAACCTGTGGCGCAAAAACGTCCTAATGCTTGGGGTCTGTACGATATGCATGGTAATGTGGCCGAGTGGTGCCAGGACTGGTATGGTTCCTACCCGGAAACCGCTCAGACCGATCCGGCCGGCCCGGTTTCGGGTCCGGGGCGGGTAGTGCGGGGCGGTTCATGGTTCAGCAGCGCCAAAAAATGCCGCTGTGCAGCCCGTTTTTACGCGCCACCCCATTCCCGCAATCGCTTCCCGATCTCGGGATTTCGTCTGGTGCGAGAGGTCGGACCGGAATAGAGTAGGGCTTT
>MUKC01000084.1 GCA_002049795.1 Desulfobacca sp. 4484_104
TTTTTTCTGGTGGAGCTGATCGGAGTCGAACCGACGACCTCTTGAATGCCATTCAAGCGCTCTCCCAACTGAGCTACAGCCCCACGTCTTGCTTGACAATTTTTTTTGTAACAGATATAAATGGCTCTGTCAAGGGTATCGATTGGCGGCCCGTACTTTTAGTCAGGGCCAAGCCAAATAAAACAATCGGGGGAGATATTAGATAGTATTCATCCGAAAACCGTAGATCTTCCTCTCCACGCCAGCGGGGAGAGGGAATTATGGAGTTTCCGGATGAAAACTAATTAATATGTAACTCTCTCCCCAAGAGCAATGAGAGACGCTGGGGACCTTTGACCAACATAATTATTATTTACAGCTAATTAAGTACATTGATCAACATGCTCCAATTTTTGGGTCTACGGACTTAAGATAAGGGTTGGAGAGCTTCTTCCCTCCAGGTTATTTCCGTTTAGCATGATTAGGATTGACACTGGCAAAAAAACAGTGTTTGTCCTTCTACTATGACCGGAATGAGCAGTTAAATTATGTCGTGCCTATTTTCCCGGAAAAAACTGCTTTTATTGACCTTAACTCTGGTCTGGCTTTCGGCTTGCACTTCCTGGAGCAACCGGCAATACGTGGAGCGATTGTCCGGATACCGGCATATCAAGCGGGTAGCAATTTTCTTCCAACGTTGGCCGGTCTACCTACAGTTGCAAGGAGAAGGCAGCTTCGGACAAAATTTCATTGATGATAAAACAATTTTTATTGGTCCCTGGGAGCCTGCCGAAACCATAAATCCTCGGGCTGTGGATATCAGTAATATCGATGACCAGGTGATGGGCAAATTAATCGTGCGGGAATTGGAGAAAAAAGGTTATCAACCGGTTCTGGCCGATTTTATTACTCTGGGCGCAAAGGGTATGAATGTGGCCGGCATCATGGCCGCCTATCGGGTGGCAGATCCAGCGGTGGACGCCTGTTTATTCTGTTTTTATTCCCCTACCCTATTTTTCGCCGATGCCCAAGCTACCCCCAAAGATCACGCACAGCGGTCCTTTAGCTTGGGAGAAATCATTAAAGTTCTCAATCCGGGAGGCAGCTCAATCATCTGGGCCGGCCCCCGGGCGGCCTGGGCCCCGCCAAACTCAATCTCTCATGCCTTTATATATTTCTCTATGAGCCTATTTACAGTCCAGGACTGGCGGCCCTTATGGAAGGTGGCGGACTCCCAAGTCGGCGGTAGAATCAGACTGGCCCTGACCCAATGCCCTCCGGCGCCCACGGAAAAAAATTATCGGGTGACTGCTCCCATCATTGAGCGCTTAATGTGTCAAAATTTATCCTGTCGGTTGCAGCATATGCTCCCTGATGCCTTTTAAAACGATTTATCATGGCCTAGGCATTGCAAAAGTCCTGGTCGTTCGAAAAAACTTGTCCACGCAATTGTCGTATATCACATTTTTTTTCCATAAAATATAATTACGAGGCTCTAAAGGCTAATGTTGTGTAAAAAACTGCTTAGCGCATTTTTGATAGTGCTGTTTATGTTGCCATCGTCTCAGGTATGGAGTCAAACCGAAGCCGGTCTGCAAAGTCAAGCCAAGTTTTACGTCCAGAATATTGCTCCTACGCAGGCAGTCTCAGGGCCAGGTTCAGGTAACGCCAGACAGGGGCAAACTGGCCCAACCATGATGGCGCCGGCTCCGGTGACCGCGACTCCCGGCGGACCTCCGGCCCAGGTAACTCCAAGAAGCCCTCAGGCTCCGGTAACTCCCGGGGGACCACCAGCCCAAGTAACTCCAGGTGAGGGCCAGGCTCCAGAAGCTCCGGGGGTTAAGCAAGCCGAGATAGCCGAAGAAGCAGGGGAAGAAATATCTGAACTAGCTACTCGGGCCAGAACGCATGGGCTAGATCTAAGATTATTTGGGTATAATTTTTTCCGCCGACCTCCTTCTTCATTTTTGCCGGTCCAGATGGTCCCGGTGGGTCCCGATTATGTAGTTGGTCCCGGCGATACCGTGCACATTGTGATCTGGGGCAATGTCCAGGGCGAATATCGGCTTACCGTGGATCGGCATGGCCAGATCTCCATCCCCCAAATCGGGATAGTGCACGTCAGTGGGCTGACTTTCAAGCAGTTACGCCAGGTTTTGGACCGGGAATTTGAGCGGCAATATACCAATTTCCAGATGAACGTCACCCTGGATAATTTACGCACCATTAGAGTCTATGTGGTAGGGTGGGCCAGAGCTCCGGGCAGCTATGAAATTTCCTCCCTTTCCACCCTGGTGAATGCCCTGTTTGCGGCTGGCGGACCCAGCGGCGCCGGGTCCATGCGCGACATCCAGGTGCGCCGCGGGGGGCGGGTAATTGTCCATTTTGACATGTATGACTTTCTGATTCGGGGGGACAAAACCAAGGACATCCGTCTGATGGCGGAGGACGTGATTTTTATTCCCCTGGCCGGGGAACGGGCCGGGGTCGGGGGGCCATTGAAGGCCCCGGCGATCTATGAACTGAAACAGGAACGGACCTTATCCGAGCTTATCCAGCTAGCTGGGGGGCTGGCAGCTACCGCCTTCAAGAGTCGAGTCCAGATTCTGCGGGTCCAGGATCGGCGGGAAATGGTGTTATTCGAGGATGACCTGGAAAAGGTCCTTACTGGCCGCGGTCCGGACCTACCATTGGTAGATGGTGATCTAGTCCGGATTTTTCCGGTGTCGGGCGTGGTCGCCAAAGTGGTGCGGATTGGCGGAGCGGTTTCCAATCCAGGGGAATTTGGACTGCGGGAGTCAATGCGGATCAAAGATCTATTGCATTTCGCCGGCGGACCGTTGTATATGGCCAACCTGGACCAGGCCGAGCTGACCCGGGTATATGTTACGCCGCAGGGGCCAGAGACCAGGCGGATCAATATCAATCTACGCAAGGCCCTGGCCGGAAACTCCCGAGAAAATATCCTGCTTAAACACGATGACTATCTTTTTGTCCGCACCGTGCCGGAGTGGGACCTGTATAAGTTTGTGGAACTCAAAGGACAGGTAAAATTCCCCGGTCGCTATACCATAACGGTGGGTGAGACTCTGAGTTCGGTGTTACGCCGGGCCGGAGGTTTCACTGATAAGGCCTATCCCAAAGGCGCGTTTTTTACCCGGCAAGCGGTTAAGGCTACGCAACAGGAACATTTAAATAAGGCTATTGATCGCATTGAGGCCGAGATGCTGGCCATTGCCTCGGAAGCGACTCAGACCGAGCTATCTGCAGAAGAAGCCAAACGCCAGTCGGAGTATGTCAGGCACCAGCGACAATTATTGGCCAAACTGAGAGAAATTCAGGCCCTGGGGCGCATCGTGGTCCGGCTCGATGATCCGGAGCGGATGCGCGGTACTCCCCAGGATATTGAACTGCAAGAAGGCGATAGCCTCTATATTCCTCAGATTCAGCAAAGTGTCAATGTCTTAGGAGCCGTCTACAACCCCACTGCCGTAATTTATAGTCCGCATCGCACCGTGAAGGAATATATTACTATGGCCGGGGGTCCTACTGACATCGCCGATACCGGATCGGTTTACGTCATCAAGGTCAATGGTTCGGCGGTAAGTCGGCACGCGGTGAAATGGTTCGGCAGCAGTTGGGATGGTACCGACTACACCTTCCATATCGGCGGGCTTAGTTCCATGAGACTAGATCCAGGAGATTCTATCATAGTCCCAGAAAAATTAGAACGGATTGCCTGGCTGCGCGAAATAAAAGATATTGCCAGTATCCTCGGCCAGATAGCTCTGATGGCGGGGGTGGCGGTGGCGGCATTAAAGTAACGGAGAGCGGAAGGAGAATTAAAACAGAATCTTGATAAATCTGAAAAATTTTTGCTTGACATAGATTTCGCAGTTGATTAGCGTGAAAAAAAGAACAAAGTTATGCCATTCTCTAAGGTAAGCGGGATAGAACCAAGCTGTGAATTTTGATCGATCCTGTTTTTGGAAAGGATGGCCAAGTCAGCCCAAGCCACGGGGTAAAATATCTGATCTTGGCAATGATAGAAAATGGATTCCAAGTCCTCGGACAGAATGAGATGATTGGGGTTCCTTAGGGAATTTTTATCTAATGGACTGGTCGTCCTTAAGATTTTTTTGAGAACGGATTAAGCAAACGCGGAAAGATCGTGTACCGTTTTAGATATCCATAATCTGCCGGCATTTTCCGCATCAGATCCACATTTCGCCTGTTACAAAGGTTTTTAGTTGAATGACCGGGAAAAAGATCGTTAGTTTATGCACGTTATTCTTTTGGTTAATCCAGTTATCGCACGGTTGGGGGCAAAGTCTTAATGACCAGGCCGAGGTTTATCTCCAAAGAATCGGGCCGGGGCAACCTGCGGTATCCTCAAGGCCAATATTCCCTCAGGAGTCAAGAATTTCTGGAATACCAAAGAGAATTGGGGGGAGAACAAGCGAAGCCCAGGAGGTCCCGCCAGCGCAAATATTGACCACCGCGATTCGCCAGCCCGAAGAGGTTTCGGCTATTGAAAAACGGGCCTTGAAGCAACTGATTTTTCTAAAACAGTTCGGCTATAGCTTCTTTCATGAACCACCAGCTACTTTTCTGCCCGTGGAAGCAATCCCAGTCGGACCTGACTATGTTGTTGGACCGGGAGATACCGTGCGGATAGTCATCTGGGGTAATGTCCAAGGTGAATACAAGATTACCGTGAATCGTGATGGGCAGATTGCAATCCCGGAAATCGGCGTAATTCATGTCAACGGCCTTACCTTCACACAACTCCGGAAAGTATTGGAACGTGAATTTGAACGGCAATATACCAACTTTCAAATGAATGTTACCTTGGATAACTTGCGAACCATCAGGGTTTATGTCGTCGGCCAGGCTAGATTTCCAGGTAGTTACACCATCTATTCTCTGTCAACGCTAGTTAATGCCTTGTTTGCCGCAGGTGGACCCAGCAAATCTGGGTCAATGCGTGATATCCAGCTGCGGCGGGGCGGCAAGGTGATCGTACACTTTGATATGTATGATCTTCTTATCCACGGCGATAAAAGCAAGGATATCCGTTTGCAACCAGAGGATGTCATCTTTATTCCCCCGGTTGGCCCTCTCGCAGCCATCGGCACGCCTAAAACTCCCGAAGAAATCAAAGCGGAACTTATCTCATTGGCTCGTTGTGAACTGGAAAGCGAACGAGCAAAGGCAACAGCAGCGATGAGCTCAGAAAAACTCTCCGATATCAGTTGGCGGCAACATGAGGCTCTCAAAATAATATCTGACCAAACCCCGCAGGAATATACGCCCGATGGCAAACCTGTCGAGGTAAATTTCCAAGAAATGCAGTCAACCGAAGTTGAAGCATACTTTAAAAAACGTTTCGGTATGAGTTTAAAGGACGCGGTAGAAAAACTGGCCCGGAATAATCTTCTGGAAGTCGGGGGGCCTATCAAGGTCCCAGCAATTTATGAACTCAAAAAAGAACGAACTCTAACAGATCTTATCCAATTAGCAGGGGGATTAGGAGACACGGCCTTCAAAGGCCGTGTGCAGGTATTACGGGTTAAAGGACGTCAGGAAATGGTCTTGTTTGATAAAGACTTGGGAGAAGTGTTAACGGGCCAGGCGTCAGATTTTACCCTGGTAGATGGTGACTTTGTCAAAATATTCAGTGTCTCTGAACTTATCGAGAAGAAGGTGAGTATTGGCGGGATGGTCAAGACCCCGGGAGAATACGGGCTGCAGGACAGTATGCGGGTGAAAGACCTGATTAATTATGCGGGCGGACTGTTAATGCACAGCAATAAACAAGAAGCGCATATTACCCGTATTACCATCACCCCAGAAGGAACGGAAACTTCCCGCATTTATTTCAGCCCCCGCCGGGCCTTACAGGGAGAAGCCAAGGATAACGTCCTACTTCGGCCCAATGATTACGTATTTATCCGGCCGGTGCCTGATTGGAATGTGTTTAAAATGGTTAAAGTGGAGGGGGAAGTTAAATTTCCCGGTAATTATTCTATTAAAAAAGGAGAGACCCTTAGTTCGGTTCTGACTTTGGCGGGAGGCTTTACCGACAAGGCTTATCCCTTAGCCGGGGTATTGACTCGCCGGTCGGTCAAAGAGATCCAGAGGCAACAGTTGAAAGCTGCCATCGATCGTCTGGAAGCTGAAATGTTAACTGTAGCTTCAGAAGCTGCGGCAACTGGGCTAGGGAAGGAAGAAGCGGAGCAGGCCCAAGTTTACGCTGCCCAGCAACAAAAACTGCTGGCCCGATTGCGAACCATTGAACCTCTGGGTCGAGTCATCATCAGGCTCGATGATCCGGAGCGCCTGCGCGGCACCCCGGAAGACATCGAACTCAAGGCAGGAGACGTTCTCTACATTCCAGAAACGATGCAGACCGTAAATGTGGTCGGGGCCGTCTTTAACCCGACCGCCGTAGTTTACAGCCCCCACCGGACCGTCAAGGATTATATTTTAATGGCCGGCGGCACTACGAGAAACGCCGAAGAAAAAGATGCTTACGTGATTAAAGTCAATGGTGCGGCAGTAAGTCGCCATGGCTTCGGATGGTTCGGAAAAAGTTGGGATGGCACCAAACAGGTTTTCCATGTCGGTGGGTTAAAGAACCTGACCCTCGACCCCGGGGATACTATTGTAGTGCCGGAAAAGCTGGAAAAAATTGCCTGGCTCAAGACAGTTAAGGATGTCGCTACCATCATTGGTCAGATAGCTCTGACGGCAGGAATAGTTTTAGTAGGTTTAAATAGGAGGTAAGGAAATAGTTAGCGAAAAGACTTGTATTTGCAGTTGCAAAATAAAATGAACGTAAGGGAATGGGTTTGCCCACGG
>MUKC01000174.1 GCA_002049795.1 Desulfobacca sp. 4484_104
GGGGTTATCCTGACCAGCACCGACAATGGAAAAAGTTTCACCCTGAAACAACCCAACCGGGTATCCTTAACCTCTGTCGTTGAAACTAAATCCGGCGCACTTATTATAGCCGGAGAACGGGGAGCAAAGATCCACAAAATTGCAGAATAATGAAATACTAAACTTTACAAGATGTTCGGGCTTGGCTCGTAGCGGTATTGGCCGCCGGACGAATCGCCGTGATGGTAATTCGCGGCAGACGCCTCGGAAGCCGGCCATGGACGGCCGGCAAGAATGAGCAAGAGCCATGCCCGTACATCTCGAGAAATCTCTTTCAGCTTTTTTTTAGATCAACTTAGAAAATTAAGGTAAACATGTTATCTCGTATCATTCCCGCTGCCGAGTCCCTGGTTTTTCGCCATCGTATCCTTGTCATTATCGCTTTTGTCCTGATAACCATCTTTATGGGCTACTCCGCCAGTCATCTTAAGATTGATGCCGGGTTCACTAAGCTTGTGCCGATGGAGCATGAGTTTATGAAAACCTACGTCCGTCATCAAAAAGAATTTGGCGGCGCCAACAAGATACTCGTCGCCCTGGCACCCAAAAAGGGAGACATATTCACCCCTGAGTTTTTTACCGCAATCCAGAAGGTAACTGAAGAGGTCTTCTTTCTGCCAGGAGTTGATCGTAGTCGGGTAATTTCAATCTTCACTCCGAACGCGCGCTTCACCGAGGTTACTGAAGAGGGCTTTGCCGGGGGCAGTCTGGTTCCGGCAGATTTTTCCCCAACCCCGGAATTTTTGCAGAAGGTACGCACAAACCTGCTTAAATCGACCCATATCGGTCGGCTCGTGGCCAAAGATTTCACCGCTGCCCTGGTCAAAACCGATCTTATGGAGATCGACCCACAGACCGGAAAAAAACTCAATCTCTTAAATGTCGCTAAACGCCTGGAAGATATCCGCGAAAAATATCAAACTGAAAACATCGACATTCACATTATCGGCTTTGCCAAAGTTATGGGCGATATGACCGATGGTGCCGCCCGGGTGGTACTCTTCTTCGGCATTGCCTTTCTGGTAACTGCCCTGCTGGTTTACTTCTACACCCTCTCCCTGCGTCGAACCGGGGTTCTGTTGGGAGTTGCCTTAATTGCGGTAATCTGGCAGCTTGGCCTGTTGCCGCTTATGGGATTTGGTATTGATCCAATGGGTATTTTGGTCCCATTTCTGGTTTTTGCCATCGCCATAAGCCACGGCGTCCAGATGGTCAGCGCCAACTCAGCTGGACTTTTTGCCGGAAAAAGCCCGCTTGAGGCAGCCAAAACCAGCTTCAGTTCGTTGCTGATTCCCGGTCTCACGGCTCTGGCCACCGACACTATCGGCTTTGCCACCATCTTCCTGATCAAGATCCGCATCATTCAAGAGATGGCAATGACCGCCGGTATTGGTGTTGCCGTCATCATTTTGACTAACTTGATTCTCTTGCCGGTAGTCCTCTCCTATGTCAGTGCCAATGAAATGTACCGGGAAAAACTAAAGCGGAAAGCGGCTTTAATGGCACCCATCTGGAGCAAGCTGTCCAGCGTTGCCAGCCGGCCCGTCGCTGCCGGCATCATTGGCCTGTGCCTGATCCTGGCCCTTTTGGGAGCCTGGAAAGCCAGTGACATCAAAATTGGTGACACCCAGGCCGGGGTCCCTGAATTGCGCCCTGACTCACGTTATAATCTCGACACCGCTTTCATCACTAAGAAATTCGCTATCGGGGTCGATATCATGTCGATTTTTATCGAGGGCGGCGAGGCCGATGCCGGGGTTAATTATGAGAATTTGACCGAGGTCGATGATTTTGAATGGTTTCTGGCAAATATTGATGGTGTTGTTTATACTGTCAGCCTGGCCAAATATCTGCGTTATGCTAATGCCGGGTGGAATGAGGGTTCACCCTTCTGGCGGGTTCTTCCGACCAACCAGCCCTCAATCGCCAGTTGTTTCCTGGGAATAAGCTCAGCAAGTGGGCTGATGAATGCCGATGTCAGCGTCATGCCAATCTACCTCTTTACCCGGGATCATAAAGCCGAAACCATCTCCAGAATTGTGGCGGCAGCGAGAAAATACCGAGACGATCACCCTGTTCTGAGTAATAAACTGAAGATCGCCCTGATGGGCAACAACGTGGGCGTCATGGCGGCCACCAATGAGGAAGTTCAGGCTTCTCAGACACCCATTCTCCTCTATGTTTACGGTGGCAATTCTGGGTATCGGTTTAAAAGTTAACACCCTGCCGATTGTCGCCTTGGGGGTTGGGGTCGGGGTTGATTATGGCATCTATATTTATGCCAGTTTCAATAGTATCCTGAATCGGGGCGAGTCCTTTCGCAATGCCTATGAGAAAACCCTGGATATTACCGGAAACGGAGTTCTGGTTACGGCTTTAAGCCTGGCCATCGGGGTTGCCACCTGGATCTGGTCTCCATTGCAGTTTCAGGCCGACATGGGAGTACTTTTAACTTTTCTGTTCCTGGTAAATATGCTTGGTGCCGTATTTGTCTTACCGGCTCTGGCAGCCTGGCTGCTTAGAGGGAAAAATACGGCTGAGAATCCATAGCCCGGTTCCGGTATAAATGGAACTGGACAATCACTTTTTTATACACTACGAAGTTGAAAATTTTTTTCTTATTTTTCGCCTCCCTTCTGGATGAACTTGCATAATTGCGGCAAAAAGGAGCGTCAAAGTGGAAAATATTTTACGAATCGATGTCGGTGCCATGGGTGGACCCAATGCAACCACCAGCCCGGTTGGTCGTTATGCCACTTTGGGCGGGCGGGCCTTGACTTCAACTATGGTTTGGGAAGAAGTTCCTCCCTTGTGCGAACCCCTGGGTCCGGAAAACAAACTGATTTTAGCTCCAGGTCTGATGAGCGGTTCGGCCGCCACTACTTCCGGCCGAATTTCGGTAGGTTGCAAAAGTCCGTTAACCGGCGGCATCAAAGAGGCCAATGCCGGAGGCCAGGCTTCTCAATATCTGGCTCGGCTGGGATATGCGGCCGTGGTTCTGGAAGGCGAAAGAAAGAATGATGATCTTTACAAGATTCATATCAACAAAAGTGGGGTTCAGATCTCTTTATGTAATGAATTTCGGCTGCTCGGCCGGCCAACCCGACACGCGGGTCGAGGTGGGGTCGGAGCCGTTATGGGAGCCAAAGGGATAAAAGTTATTGTGGTCGATCCCGAAGGCAGCTCCCTGCGCAAGCCGGTTGCTCCCGATGCTTTCAAAGAGGCGAACCGTAAACTGGTGGAAACAGTTAAGGCCTCGGAAATGACCGGACAGGGTCTTCCGGCGTTTGGAACCAATATACTGATGGATATTACCAACCAGGCAAATGTTCCGGCACTTTTAATGATGAAAATGGTAATTTTGTCACCAAACAGCCGGAATACGAGACCCTCTGGGCCCATGGCGGCAATTGCGGGATTGCCGATCTCGATGCCATCGCCAGAATGGATCGGATGAATGATGATTTTGGCACCGATACCATGGAGACCGGCTGTACTATGGGCGTGCTCATGGATGCCGGAGAACTGTGATCCTCGCTCCTTGAAGGGTATGGGAGTCACCTATGCCACCTCAACCATGGGGGCCGACCACACAGCCGGTTTTACACTGGGTAATCATCTTTTTGGTCTGGAACCGACTTCCGATCCCCTGGATGGAGAAAATCAACTCTTGCCTTCAGCTGTGGCCCAGATCAGTGCTGCCGCATTTGATTCTACCGGTTTTTGCCTCTTTTTAGGGATGGCATCTATCGATAAACCCGAAGTCGTTAAATATATCCTGGAAAGTATGAGCGCCTTTACAGGCCTTAATTTCAACGAGAACACCTTTGCCGCCTTTGGGATTCGGATTTTGCGGATGGAGCGGGACTTCAACCGGAGGGAGCGGGACTTCAACCGGAGGGCCGGTTTTACTAAAGAGGATGATCGCCTGCCGGAATGGCTGACCAAAGAAGCACTGCCCCCGCACAACACTGTCTTTGATGTACCGAAAGAGACCCTTGATGAAGTCCATAACCATACTGGCATCATTCTTAAAATGCTAGGTAAGACGAAAATGGCCTTAAAATACTAGGTAAGACGAAAATGGCTTTTGCCCCACCGATATCCTTGATGGGGGAAGGCTGCCACATACTGGTTCCCGATAATCTGGCAGCCATGGGTTTGAAGAAAGCTGCTAGGTAAGACGAAAATGGCTTTTGCCCCACCGATATCCTTGATGGGGGAAGGCTGTCACATACTGGTTCCCGATAATCTGGCGGCCATGGGTTTGAAGAAAGCATTGATTGTTACTGATAAAGGGGTCGTCGATGTCGGCATTCTCAATATCTTAAAAGGGCTATGGAGGCCAAATTCTTCGATTACGTTGTCTATGATGGAACCCAGCCCAACCCTACGGTTGCCAATGTTGAGGAAGGTCTTGAAATTTTTCGTCAGGAAAAGTGTGACTGCCTGGTCTCGCTTGGTGGCGGGAGCGCGCATGACTGTGCCAAAGCCATCGGCGTAATGGTAAATAATCCCGGAAGTATTGTTGATTACATGGGATTATTCGGAGTTTGGCAGCCTCTTCCCGTACTCATAGCAGTCAATACAACCTCGGGAACCGGGGCTGAAGCCACGGTCGCGGCGGTTATTTCTGATCCCGCTCGCCACCTCAAAGCTACCATCGCCGACCCTAAGCTGCTACCTATTGTCGCCGTCAATGATCCCTTACTGACTCGTTCCATGCCGCCTCACATCACTGCCGGGACCGGGATGGATGCCCTAACCCATGCTATTGAAGCCTATATCTCCAAACTTACGACTCCCTATGCTCAAGGTCTGGCTCTAAGTGCCATTAAAATGATCGCCAAACTCTCTGGCCCATGCTCTCGGGGCAATTTATAGCATGCCTCATGGTAATGCCAATGCGATTATGCTGCCTTATGTTATGATGAAAAACAAACCAGCGGTAGTTAAGGAGATGGCGGAAATTGCTCAAGGTATGGGAGTTGATACAGCTGGTTTAAACGTCGATTCAGCAGCTGATAAGGCTTACAGCTGGTTTAAACGTCGATTCAGCAGCTGATAAGGCTATCGAAGCAGTTAAATCTTTGATGGATGGTATCGGGGTACCGAAGACGGTCACCGAATTTGCTGATGTTTGCCGGATCAAAATCAGCCAGGAGGACATTCCCGAGCGAATTGGCTGATGTTTGCCGGATCAAAATCAGCCAGGAGGACATTCCCGAGTTGGTCGCCCACGCTGCCGCGGATGTCTGTTGCAGCGCCAATCCGGTTCACTATTCTCTGGATAATTTTAAGGAAATCTTCGAAAAAGCCTGGTAACTAAATAGTTTCCATCCGGAAACTACCGTTTCCGGACGAGCTATTAGCTTAACAAGTTGTTTTTTCAATGTTTTACTGAAAGCTGACTGCTGATCGCTGAAAGCGTTCATCGGGAAATGAACATTTCCTGATGAACACTAAATAATA
>MUKC01000175.1 GCA_002049795.1 Desulfobacca sp. 4484_104
TATATCCAGGTCAATAATCAGGAGGTCAAAAACGGTTTTTTTGATGGTTTCGATGGCGTTCAAGCTGCCATTGGTGGTTTCCAGCTGGCAGCCGGAGCGGTTTAATTCCTCGGCCAGCAGGGAACCCAGCTCGCTTTCCTGCCCGACGTAAAGTATTCGTGGGTTATGATGATCTTCCGTTGAATGGGTGTCGTCAAGGTCCGCATCCTGCTGCAGGGCTTCGGAAATTGGATTATGATGGTCCTGGCTTTTCGGCAGGAAAAGGCTGAATGTCGTTCCGGAGCCAACCCGGCTGGAAACCGTAATTTTCCCGTTGTTCTGTTCCATCAGGGAGTGACTGATTGGTGCCCTTGCCGGCTTCCCGGGTGGTGAAAAAAGGATCAAAGATAACCGTTTGTTGTTCGGGGGGGATGCCTTGACCGGTATCGGCTACTTGCAGAACAACGCAGTCGTTTTCTTCATGACCGGCGATGGTGATGCTGCCGCCGTCCGGCATGGCCTGCTCAGCGTTAATGAGCAGGTTAATCAATACCTGCCCGATCTGCATGGAATCAACCTGAACCGGCGGCAGATTTTCGGGCAGTTTGTTTTTCAAGGTAATGTTGGTAAAGGCCGCCCGATGATTAACCGCTTCCAGGGATTGAGTGACAATTTGCTGGATGTCTACTGCCTGAAGATGGGGTTTGGAAGGATGGGCGTAAGACACCAGGTCAGCGATGATTTTTGATATTTTATTGGTTTGCTGACGGTGGCCAGGCGTTGTGACAGGTAAAGCTGCTCCTGCATTTGCTCCGTCTGCCGCTGCAGCTCGGCCAGCTTTTCAGACTGTTGGTTCAGGCTGTCGAACAACATAACTTTGTGGACGCTGTTGGCGATGGCGGCCGCGAAAATATGCAGTCCCTGCAACAGTGATTCTTTCTCACCGCCAAAACGCATTATTTTCCGGCAGTCAAGGATAAGCTGGCCGATAACGCCCTTTTTGCTGCCGGTATGATAGGTCAAGGGAACAGCCAGCAGGGATGAACGGGGCAGGAGGGGGATGATTTTTTCGGAAGAGAGAAAGATGTCCGGGCTCAGAAGCAGTTTTTCAATGGAATCGAGGGCTTTCTTTTGTTGAGGATGTACATTGACCGTGGTCTGCTTTTCCCGGTCATTTTGACTGAGCCAGTCCTGGGGGTTGAAAAAAGTTTTGCCGCTGTAACCCAGTCCAACCGGCGGCTGTTCATCATCGATTTTGAGGAAGCAGAGAGCCAGATCACTTTTATAGACATTGACAGTCGTTTGGATGATGATTTTAGCCAGTTCAGTTGGGGTGTGATGGTGGCTGATTTCCCGTCCCAGGCGGTAGATTCCCTTGAGAATCCTCTTTTTCATCCGCAGTTCGCTGAGCGCCTGCTCCCGGGCCATGTTGATCCGGCCTAATTCCCGGTTGGCATGTCTGATGGCATCGAAGTATTGCTGGTCGTCAGAGATGTCCAAAGTATCGGCAAACTCTTCCAGGCGATCCATGGTTTGGGAAAGGATGTTGTTTATGTCATCATCACTGATTTTGAAAAATTTTTTCAATAGATCATAACTTTGCACATGGCTGGCATGACAGGGAAGGTTGATGTCCTGATTGATAAAGTAGTTGGAGCCGAGATGATGAATGTTGCAGAAGGCATCCGCAAACCTGATGATGGCCGGCAGGCGATCCGTTTCTTTCACACATGAGGTTATGGGTTGATGGTGCAGCCAGACAGCGTTGATGATCTTTTCCGGAAAATCCCAGCGCTCCGCGGTCCATTTTCCCAGTTGGTGGTGACAGAGCCCAAGGATGTTTTCTTCCAGTTCCAATGGTGTGGTTTTGCTGTTTTCTCCGGATTCAGCTTGCATTTGCAGCTGATTGAGGAACAGGCTGAATTCTTCGGGAAATCTAATGAACGCTATCAGTTTGCCGATATCATGAAGCAGTCCCCCGATAAAGGCTTCCTCCGTCTGGGGATATCCTATCGTTCGGGCCAGGGTTTCGGCGGTGATGGCACAGGCCAGACAGTGTTTCCAGAAGGCGGCCAGCTGCCTTTCCCGCTTTTTTCCTTCCGGGGTAAAGATATTAAAAATACTGATGCTGAGAACCAGATTGAGAATGGTTTTTTTGCCCAGCAGAGAAATGGCGTGGGTCAGATCATCAATGTGCTTGTCAAAGGCATAGAAACTTGAATTGATCAGCGAGAGCAGCTTGCTGGTCAGGGCCAGGTCGCGCCGAATCAATTCAGCCATTTGCCGGTAATTGATCCGCTCATTGATACAGCTGTCAATGATTTTGCTGGCCAGGGCTGGTAGAGGAGGGATATCGTCAACCGTTCCGATTTTTTCCCTCAGGTGGTATCTCTGCATGCAATGCAACCCTTTAAAGTGTTTTTTTGACTATCAACTGCCGAAAACTCCCTGGTGCAGAAACCCATCCGTTGCGGGATAAGGAATGATACCAGATTGACCTCGGCTTGACAACCGGGAAATATATAGAAGCAAAGGAAGAGGATTGAACTTTGCCCTGCAGGTTAATCGTTTAGGCCTTTTTGTTGATGTTCCGACTGTTCTTATGGTATAGGAGTGGTCAGCCGGTAGGATATTTTTGTATGTTGAAAACAGGCAAACATCAGCTCTTGGCCTTGTGGTTTTCGCTTTCGCTGCTGGCTGCCCACCGAGGTTTGAGCATGATGGTACAGATCGTAATTATGGAGAACTTTTCACCGTGTCTTTTAACCCTGAAACTCGGTCGTTCTGAAAACCGGACCCTGCTCAAGTATCTGCCCATTGACCCTACACCCTTCAGTCGTATTCGGGGTCGCGGCCAGTTGGCTTACGCCCTGGTTGATACCCAGCCGG
This sequence comes from Desulfobacca sp. 4484_104, assembly GCA_002049795.1. Lineage (GTDB taxonomy): Bacteria > Desulfobacterota > Desulfobaccia > Desulfobaccales > Desulfobaccaceae > Desulfobacca_B. The sequence goes on from MUKC01000175.1 coordinate 2,869, forward strand.
GCGCGGGTAACAACGCGTTGCCGGAGGGTACTATCCCAAGCGTGGTCATTGATCATCATCCTCCTAAAGCCAGCACCAGACCTTTATTGAAACAAACCCCCCTGGTTGACATCCGTACGAATTATGGTGCCTGTGCGACGATTATTACCGAATACCTGCAGGAGTTTGAGGTGCCCATTTCCGCCAGCCTGGCGACGGCTCTGGTTTACGGGATTACCTCTGAAACCCAGAGCCTGGGAAGAGATGCCACCAAGGCTGATCCCTTGGCCAACCTGAAAAATCTTTCCCTGATTGAATTCAGTCGCCAGCCGCGGGAATATTTCCGCTACGTCAGGCGAGCGGTGGATAATGCTTTTTTTTACAAGAATGTTATCGGGACGCGCTTGGGAGAAATAGGCAACCCGGACATGGTAGCGGAGATGGCTGATTTTCTCCTCCGCCATGAACGCATGAGCTGGTCGATTGCCACCGGTCTGCACCAGGACAAACTGCTGGTTTCCATTCGAGCGACCAACAACCGGGCCCGGGCGGGGCGAACTATTCGACGCTTGGTGGAGGTCTTGGGCGGCACCGCTGGCGGGCACAACCTGGTGGCCGGTGGTCAGCTGGATTGCAAAGGGAAAAGTATCAAGGAAATTTCCCAGTTGGACCGGGACCTGATCATCGGTTTTATCCGGAAGGTGACCAATATCGATAATGTCAAAGTGATTAACCCCCTGGTGTCAGCCGAAATTCATGATCCCTGGGAAGAATAGCTGCATCATGCGTTGTCTTGTGGATTATGAAAGTGGGGGCGGGTTATGAACGGAATGGTGTTGTCATGCATTTTTTGAGGTGTATGCAGCTGCACCTGTCTATTCTCCCTGTAAAGGTATGCCGGATGAGTTCAGGTAACAATAAAGGCTTCGCTGACCATGGCTGCTAAAAAAAGCCTGATTATTTACCGACGATTATTGCAATATTCCCGTCCTTATGTCGGCAGGATTGCAATTGCAGTTGCTGCATCGCTGGTGGTTGCCGGAACCGATGTGACCTCGGTGAAGCTGATTCAGCCGCTGGTGGACAAGATTATTGCGGTTGGCAATGTATCGCTGTTAAAACTGGTCCCCATGATTATCGTCGGGCTTGCCGCCATGAAAGGTATTGCCCGTTACCTGCAGGAATATCTTATCAAGACTGCCGGGCAGCTGGTGGTGCAGGATATCCGCAATGACATTTATTCCCATTCCCTCAAGTTGTCCATGGGCTATTTTTCCCGCCATGCCTCGGGAAATCTGATTTCGAGAATCCTTAACGATGTCGGCATCATGCAGCGATCTGCGGCGGATATCCTGGTTGATGGAATCCGCGAAAGCTTCACGCTGGTCGGGCTGATCGGCTTGGCTTTTTACAATGACTGGAAACTGGCCGCCATCGCTTTTCTGGCCCTGCCGGTGGCCGTCATTCCGGCCTCGATTATTGGCAGGAAGATAAAAAACAACACCCGCCGGGGGCAGGCGGCCATGGGGTCCCTGACCAGCGTGCTGCAGGAAACCCTGTCGGGAATCAAGGTGGTAAAGTCCTTCGGGATGGAAGAATTTGAAAGCCAGCGCTTCCGCCGGGAGAACCTGGCTTTTTACCGCTTTCTGCGCAAGGTGATCAAATATGATTCCCTGGCGACGCCGATTGTTGAACTGCTGGGTTCACTCGGGGTGGCCATGGTTTTCTGGTATGGCCTGCACCGGGTGTTTTCCGGGGCCATAACCCAGGGCGAGCTTTTTTCCTTCATGGCCGCCGTTATCATGACCTATACGCCCCTGAAACGGTTGACGAAAGTCGTCAATCGCATTCAACGATCGGTGGGGGCGGCTGAACGGGTGTTCGAGGTGATGGATGAGGAGCCTGACATTGTTGAAGCCCCTGATGGTGCTGCGGGATTTTTCCTTCAGGGTGTCCCCGGGGGAAATGGTGGCCCTGGTGGGGCCCAGCGGGGTGGGAAAAACAACGATTATCAGCCTGTTGAATCGCTTCTATGATCCGCAGTCGGGGGCGATCACGGTGGACGGCATCGACATCCGCCGTTTGACCATGAAAAGCCTGGCTGATAATATTGCCCTGGTGGATCAGGAAACCTTCCTGTTTCATGATACGATCAAAAACAATATTCGCTATGGCCGCCCGCAGGCGACGGACGAAGAGGTGGTT
>MUKC01000010.1 GCA_002049795.1 Desulfobacca sp. 4484_104
TCTACGACCAGACCTACCCAGCCGATGATTGGATTATACCGCATGCCTCTCTTTTTTTGAATTAGGTGAATAATCAGGTTGTCCGGGGGCAATTTCTAAAGCCTCGGTTTTCATCAACCGGTTCACGGCGCAGCCGCTACCCCTTAATCGCCTATTCTGGCTAAATCACTCTGATGCCGGAGACTGCGGAAGAGGTCGCTGAGATATTAGAAAAAACCGAGTATGGTGGGGACGCTCTGGGGCCTGTGATTTTTGCTTGATTTTTTTGTAGCACTCTTGATATAATTAATAAAATTTAGTTGCGGACGCGGGTTCGATTCCCGCTGCCTCCACCAGTGGCGCTCAACGCAAATATTACTCAGTAGCAAAATTTTGCTTAAGGGCAGATTAAGGCTTTCGCCTATAAAAACTGGCCTGGTTCTGGAACGCGCCGGGACTCGTCTTCCAAATAAATTGTTGCTAGCTGCCGTTGAACTAAAGAGAAGTAGTTCTCACCTGAGGTTACTATGAACCTAAATAAATCAGACCTAACCGCCAGATTAAAAGATGCCAGAGCTATCCTGATTAAAAAACCCAAAAAAGTAAAAGTTGATTTGCAGACTCCCTTTTTAAAGCTGCAAGGATGTTGGGAAGCGGATGAAGTCGAACAACGGGCCGCCTGGGAACTTTATGTGGAAATGGTGACCCGGATAGCCTTAGAGGAGCTCAAGCACGGTGAAGGTTTGCTGCGCGACGCCCTGACCGCCCTGCAGGAAATCTTTACTGAGACCAGGCAGATACTCAGAAATTATGGCCCTACAGTGGCTCGCCCCAAAGGCGAGGGCAATCTCTCCTTGGGGGTTATTGCCGTGGCGGTTTTAAATTCCACCATACGGCCGGTAGTGGCCAAATGGCATCCTTTGCTCCTGGCCTACGAGGACACCAAAAAGGTAAAAATCTCGGTAGCCGAACACGAAGCAGCCTGGGAACATAATGCCGAACTGCGTGCCGTGTTGGTGGATTTACAGAAAACCCTGCAGCAATACTCATTGCTGTTGGCCGAGGCCGCGGGTATTCCACCCCTTAAAATCGCGTGATCAAAATTTCCGTCCCCGCCCTAGCCTGAGACAAAATCAGATCTCGCGCAGACCTCTGTGTCCAAATTGCCGATTTTGGTGGCTGTTCTGATAAAAACCGAGTTGTACTCAGATATTAGCAAACTATACCATAAGATACTGATTATATTAATTATCCTAACAGAGAAGCGAAAACCGTAACGGAATTAATATTTCCCCGTAACTCTTTTTTACCGTTAACTCACCCCTAACTCACTCAGCGGTCGTGCTGCTCTACCCTAAAACCGCAAGGCGATGCTGTTAAATGATTATGCTTGACATGCCTTTAGGTTTCTTTTAGTAAGAACATGCTACAAAAGACATATTACGTTGCCAGACTTGTGGTATTGCCAGGGGATGGCCGGGAACTGGTCCATGTTTACTGAGCCTTGGTATATCATAACGGTGACGTTCACTGACTTGAATTGGTCTGACTGGGAAGACGGGTTTTATACCTTGTGGGGCACCTCGTTTTGCGGTAATGATGTGGTGACCGATAAAGTCCTCCTCCCTGGCGCCATGGTGCTGATGGGCGCCTTCCTGGGCCGCACGGCGGCCTATGCCCGGCGGCGGCGCAACATGTTAAGCGAGCCTAAAGCATGCCAATCAACTTAACCAACAGGGTCACCCAGGCCCTGCCGTTTTTATTTGGCTGGCAGGCCATCGACGGCGGTTCCCACCGGCATTGGCGCCGCTTATGTTCATGTAATATTTTTCACCCCAACTATAAACTTTCCCCCAGACGACGTGGAAGAAATGCTATAAAATTTAGGCAGGGGTATGGCCCCAGAGATTCAATATCAGGAATAATTCTAGAGTCATCGGTATACCACAATCAGGTTACGGGCTAAAGTTACCCTGGCAGACCAATAATTACAGTATATTCAAAGGCTTGGTCTAGAAATGGTTATTTTCCCAAGAGCGGCCGCGGCCCTTGATTTTTTTTCTTGACACAGAGTTTGAGAATTTTGTAACATACATCCCTAGCATGACTAAGGAAAAGCTCAGAATATGAACCTAATCGATTTTTTAAGGGAACATGAAGCCGCCATTGTGCAGAGGTGGTGTGATCTGATTTTCGGAACTTATGCACCGGAAACGGTTCAGTTCCTGAAGAAAGTGAAAAACCGCTTTGATAATCCAGTGGCCTATCAGACTAACGAAGGCGTGAAGGGCTTATATAAGGCCCTGATTTACGATATGGAGACGGAGCAGTTAAGTAACTATTTGGACGAAGTCATCCGCATCCGGGCCATTCAGGATTTTTCTCCCGCGCAGGCCGTGGCTTTTATTTTCCTAATTAAAAATGTCGTGCGGGAGCAGTTGCGCGAGCATTTCAAGGGCGAAGTCCGGATTGATCAGTTCTCCCAGGAGCTGTTTGATTTTGACTGTCGTATTGATGGGTTGGCCCTTCTCGGCTTTAACGTCTATATGAACCGCCGGGAGAAATTACATAAAATCAGACTTGAAGAGGTGAAAAACAAGGTAAGTGGTCTATTACGCCGGACCGGGATGTCCATCGACTATCATTAGCCCAAATCTCAAGGCCTAAAAGTTGTGTAGGAAACGAGGTGACCATAAATGACCGATTTTTTTAAGCTTCATTTCTTTATCCCGCTTGGTATAGTGTTAGCCTTAATAATTATCCCGTACGTGGGATATATGGCCAACCAGCAATTGGTGTTGGCGGTGGTGATTCCTTATCTGGCCGTGCTGATTTTCTTGGAGGGTCTGATTTATCGGGTTATCAAATGGGCCCGCTCGCCGGTGCCCTTCCGGATTCCTACCACTTGTGCCCAGAATCGCTCCCTACCGTGGATCAAGAAGAGTATCGGCGAGAAACTGGATAATCCCGAGACCACTCTACAGGTGATCGGCCGGATGGCCTTGGAAGTATTATTTTTCCGAAGCCTGTTTCGCAATCTAACCACCAAATTAAGAAGGCCGGCCGATCATCCCGAGGATGCCAAGCTATATTATTGGTCCTACAAATGGCTGTGGCTGGGGGCGATTGCCTTCCATTATACCTTTCTAATTGTGCTGCTCCGCCACCTGCGGTTTTTTACCGAGACCACCCCCGGCTTTGTCCAAACTATTGAACATGTCGATGGTTGGTTCCAAATTTTTCAACCCACGGTCTATCTGACCGGAATTATCCTGTTGGCGGCTCTCACCTATCTGCTGCTGCGTCGGGTTTATAATCCTAATATGCGGTATATCTCCCTGGCCAGCGACTACTTTCCGTTATTTCTGATCATGGCCATCGGCACTACCGGCATCTTGATGCGCTATTTCTTCAAGGTGGATATTACCGCGGTGAAGCAACTGGCATTGGGTTTGGTAACCTTTAAGCCGACCGTGCCAGCCGGTATCGGGGTGATTTTTTATATCCATTTATTTCTGGTCAGCGTGTTGTTCATGTATTTTCCCTTCAGCAAGTTGCTACACATGGCCGGGGTTTTCCTTAGCCCGACGCGCAACCTGGCTAATAATAACCGTTGGGTGAGACATATCAATCCCTGGAATTATCCAGTAAAGTTCCATCCTTATATCGAGCATGAAAACAAATATCGCCAAGCAATGAAAGAAGTTGGATTGCCGGTGGAAAAGGAGTAACAATGGCCAAGATCCCCACACCAGAAGAACTATCCAATATAAGTTTCCAGCCACCTGCCAAGGGGTGGATGGACACCAAGCCTGAATTTAAAGAGGGTTGTTATTGCAACGCGGCCAGTCCCAAGTGGCTTGAATGGCTTGATTACCCTTATCCCAGGAACTGGTCGGTCCGTGACGAGGATTGGAAGCTACCGGCTAACTGGAAAGAGATACTTCTTGAAGGTTTTGATGAACGGCTGGGTCGCTTCCGGACACTAAAGTTGTTTATGGACATCTGTGTACGCTGTGGTGCCTGCGCCGACAAATGTCAGTTCTTTATTGGTTCCGGGGACCCTAAAAATATGCCGGTGCTCCGGGCCGAACTGATGCGGTCAATCTACCGCCGTTACTTTACTACGGCCGGAAAGGTGTTGGGAAAGTTGGCTGGAGCCCGACCCTTGACTGAAGATGTCATCAAAGAGTGGTATTATTATCTTTATCAATGCAGTGAATGCCGGCGGTGTTCGGTATTCTGTCCGTATGGCATTGACATGGCCGACCTGACGATCTTGGGCCGGGAACTTCTTAGTTCAATCGGTCTCAATATCGAGTGGACCATGGCTTCAGTGGGCAGCTGTTATGAGACCGTCGGACATATCGGCGCCACCCCCCAGGCCTACAAGGATATGATTGATTTCTTCGCCGAGGAAAATGAGCGAGTCACCGGGGTCTATACTAATGTCACCTATAACCGCAAGGGCGCGGAAATCCTTTTCATTGTTCCGTCGGGCGATTATTTTGCCGACCCTGGCACCTTCAATTACATGGGTTATCTCCTGCTCTTTGAATATCTGGGACTGGATTATACCATTAGTACCTATGCCGCGGAGGGCGGCAACTTTGGCTATTTCATGTCCCATGAGATGGGCAAAAGACTAAATGCCAAATTTTACGAAGAGGCCAAGCGTTTAGGGGTCAAGTGGATATTGGGCGGTGAATGTGGACACATGTGGCGGGTGTGCAACCAATACATGAGCACCTGGAATGGGCCGGCGGATTTCCTGGAAGAACCGGTGTCCCCCATCACCGGCACCAAATTTGAGAACGCCAAGAACCACAAAATGGTGCACATTTCCGAGTTTACTGCCGACCTGATCAAACATGGGAAACTGAAGCTAGATCCCAGTCGAAATGCTCATATCAAACTCACCTACCATGATTCCTGCAACCCCAGCCGGGCCATGGGGCTGTTTGAAGAGCCGCGTTATATTATCAGAAATGTTGTCCCGGAAGGCAATTTCATTGAAATGCCGTCCAACACCATCCGGGAAAAAACCTTCTGCTGTGGCAGTGGCAGCGGTTTTAATGGCGATGAATACTTGGAAATGCGCTTTCGGGGGGGATTTCCCCGGGCTAACGCGGTGCGCTATGTGCGGGACAAGTACGGGGTGAACCATCTGGCCTGTATCTGTGCCATTGACCGAGCCGTTTTTCCCCCGTTGTTGGATTACTGGGTTCCCGGGATGGACGTCATCGGCGTCAGCGAAATGGTAGGCAACGCCTTGGTATTTCCCAATGAGATCGAGCGTACCACAGATCTGCGCGATCGCCCTTTAGTGGGTTGTGAGGAAGCTGAGGAGGAAGAAGGGGGGGAGATTGAATAATTATGAAAGAGCCAGTTAAATCAGAATTTGGGACCGTGGGTGAGAAACCCAAGGTAGAGAAGAAAATCTACAACAGAAATCTCATATTGGCCGGCATTATCGCCTTCGTGGTCCTGATCACTTTCCCCATCTGGAATTTGCAGGGTAAATCGGTTCCTCCTCCAGACCCTAAACTCGACACCCCGGTCATCCAGAAAATGCCGGAAAAGGATCGGAAGTGTATCGAAGACAAAAATTATATGCGGAACTATCACATGCAGATGTTGGATAACTGGCGGAACCAGGTAGTCCGCAATGGCAATCGGCAATACACCAGCCTCAGTGGAAAAAAATACACGGCCAGCCTTCAAAATACCTGCCTGGAATGTCACTCCAACAAAAGTCAATTCTGTGATCAATGCCACTTGAAATGCTGGCCCCGGGCGAGCTGGAGGCCAAATTAGCCCCCAATCCCAAGGCCTTGACCGCAAAACGCTGGGCTATGGTGGTAGATATGCGCAAGCTGGATGAGCAGACTGCAGAGAAATGTATCGAAGCCTGCCACCGGATTCATAATGTTCCTGATTTTGAAGATCCAATAGATCCGAAGGACAAGGTTGATCCCGCGGAAAAGGTCCGCTGGGAAGTTAAATGGATCTGGAAAGAAAAGTATGAGCATGCCTTCCCCGGACAAGCAGAAGTGGCTATTCCGGAGAAGATCCATAAGTTAAACTTTCTCTTGCTTTGCAACCATTGTGACAATCCGCCCTGCGTCCGGGTCTGTCCTACCAAGGCGACCTGGAAACGGGATGACGGCGTGGTCATGATGGACCAGCATCGCTGTATCGGCTGTCGTTACTGTATGGCGGCCTGTCCCTACGGGGCCCGCAGCTTCAACTGGCGCAATCCTCGACCGTTCATAAAAAGTGAGGATGAAAGCTATCCGACGCGGGAGATCGGCGTAGTAGAGAAATGTACTCTCTGCGCCGAACGATTGGCCAAGGGGCAATTACCGGCCTGCGTCGAGGCTTCTAAGGGTGCCTTGACCGTAGGGGACCTCAACGATGCCAAATCCAAAGTCAGAGAACTGCTCCGGAACAATTTCACTATTCGGCGCAAAACCCAGCTTGGTTCAAACCCCCAGGTCTACTATATAGTGTGAGGTGGCTATGTTTGAAAAGGCTTTAGTTGGAACTAAAAGGTACTTCGGAGTACTAGGATTCCTCCTCCTACTGAGTGGGATAGGATTTTTCATCTACCTCAGACAATTGGATTTTGGCCTGGGAATCACCGGGATGAGCCGGGATGTCTCCTGGGGGTTTTATATCGCCCAATTTACTTACCTGGTCGGGGTCGCGGCCTCGGCGGTGATGGTGGTCTTGCCGCTTTATCTGCATAACTATAAAGCCTTTGGCCGAATCGCCATCTTGGGGGAGTTCCTGGCGGTATCCGCCGTTAGCATGTGTTTGCTGTTTATTATCGTTGACTTGGGCAAACCCAGCCGGCTGTTTAATGTCTTGCTGCACCCCACGCCCAATTCAGTACTCTTCTGGGACATGATCGTGCTCAACGGCTATTTGTTTTTGAACATAGTCTGTGGTTGGACGGTATTGCAAGCGGAGCGCAATGAGGTGCCGCCGCCTAACTGGCTAAAGCCCTTTATCTATATCGCGATTCCCTGGGCTCCGAGCATTCACACGGTGACTGCCTTTCTATACGCGGGTTTGCCGGGCCGGGGTTACTGGTTAACGGCCATTATGGCCCCTCGCTTTCTGTCCTCAGCTTTCGCAGCCGGGCCAGCCTTGCTGGTGTTGTTATGCCTGTTGGTCAGAAAATATACCAAATTCGATCCCGGTCGGGAGCAGATTCAAACCCTGGCTAAAATTGTTACCTATGCTATTTTGATCAATGTATTTTTCTTCTTCTGTGAAGTCTTTACCGTCTTTTACAGCCAGATACCCGACCATATGTTGCACTTTCAATACCTCTTTGCCGGTTTGGAAGGTAAAGGTAAGTTGGTGCCGTTAATGTGGGTGTCGATCGTCGGCATGACTATCACTGCCATTTTGTTAATCATCCCCAGTGTTCGCAAGAATGAAACCACCCTGGCCGTGGCCTGCGCCGCGGTAGTCGTTACCACTTGGATTGACAAAGGCATGGGACTGATTACCGGCGGTTTTGTCCCCAATCCTTTTGAGGGCGTTACTGAGTACTTCCCGACCATGCCTGAAGCCCTGATCACCCTAGGCGTCTGGGCCATTGGCTTCCTGATCCTCACCATGCTTTATAAAATCGCGGTATCGATCAAGGAAGAGATCAGAGCCTAAATTTTTAGACCACTAACCAAACTAGAAAACCAAACCCCGGGTGCTCAACCTGGGGTTTTGGTTTTTCTGACCTGGCGTATCAGGAAATTAGCTCCGGACGGCAATGGCGCGGGCGGCGCACAGACCGCTGACCGAGGCCTGAACCAGACCGCGGCTAATACCGGCGCCATCGCCAATGATAAACAGATTAGGGACGCTGGATTCGAGTTGCGGGGTTAGTTTGAGGCGGTGGGAATAGAATTTGACTTCGACGCCATAGATTAGGGTATGCCGGGAGTTAATACCCGGTGCCAGGCAGTCCATGGCTTTCAACATTTCCAAAATGTCGATCAGATAGCGGTAGGGCAGGACGAAACTTAGATCCCCCGGAGTGGCCTCGGGTAGGGTAGGGGTGGTGGTACAACGGGCCAGACGGGCCGGGGTGGAACGGCGACCGGATTGCAAATCGCCCAGGCGTTGCACCAAAGCCCCATTGCCCAGCAGATTGGCCAACCGAGCAATATAACGGCCATAGCTGATCGGGTCATCAAAGGGTTCAGTAAAGGTCGAACTGACCAGGACGGCAAAATTGGTGTTTTCCGATTTGTGGTAGGTGTAGCTATGGCCATTGACGGTAAGCAGGCCGTCGAGATCTTCCAGCACCACTTCACCGTAGGGATTCATGCAAAAGGTGCGCACCTTATCATCAAAGGTGCGGGAATAATAGATGAGCTTGGCTTCGTAGGCAGCCTCGGTCAAAGGCGCCAGCACTGATGCCGGGGCTTCCACTCGGACGCCGATATCCACCGGGCTGGGGATCGAGGGAATACCTAAACGTAGGGCTTCTTGGCGGATCCACTCAGCACCGGCTCGCCCTGGCGCGGCAATGACAAAACGGGCGGTCAGGTGCTCGCCGGTGGCCAGTTCGACGCCCTGGACCCGTTGCTCAGTTGCCAGAATCTGGCTTACCCGGCAGTTGGTGCGGATGTCAATTTGCCCTTCCAGATGGGCCCGCAGGCGGGTCAGAACCTTGAGGCAGTTCTCCGTGCCGATATGCCGCAGGCGGGTCGGGACCAGAATCATGCCGGCATGGCGGGCTCGAGCTTCTAAGAGCTCCAAGGCTTCGGAATCACCGCCGTACAGCCGCTCAGGGGCACCGAACTGGACGTAGATGGCGTCGGCTTCCTGGATCAGTTTTTGTAAGGTCGGCAAGGGTAGTAGTTCGGCCAGAAAGCCCCCCACTTCCGGAGTCAGCATGAGTTTGCCGTCGCTATAAGCCCCGGCCCCACCCCAGCCACAGAGCAAGTCGCCGGGACCCCGGTGCTGGCGGGCCTGGAGGTCTTTGCCTTGCTCCACGATCAAAATGCGATAACGATTTAACTCGGCCAGGGTTAAGGCGGCAAACAGGCCGGCCGGACCCGCGCCGATGATGATGATGTCATAGTCCTGGGCCATAAGATTTACCAATCAGGATCGCGCTTAGGAGGCCAGGGCCTGCTGATGGTTTGGGTCTTCCTTTAATCGGTGACCGCAGGCCGGGCAAAAAGTGAAGTCATGACTGAGGTGCTGGTGGCAGTGGGGACAGACCTGGTCCTGATAAGCCGCGGGCAGGGATTCGGGTTGAGAGAGCTCGGAGAGGGAAGGAAGGGCAGATTGCAAGTCAGCACTGGCCGCTTTGAATTTACGGACCATCTGGGCCAGACTTTGCGCAATTTCCGGCAATTTTTGGGGGCCGAAGAGAATTAAGGCGAGGAGCAGAATGACCACTAATTCAGGGAATTCTATCCCAAACATGTCGTGCTATCCTTATTTTTCGGGTCCCGGCTCCTCCTTGATCCGCTGTCCACAGTGCGGACAGAAGGCAAAGCCGGTCGGACTTTCCTTTTGACATTGGGGGCAGACCCGGGTTGCCGAGGTGGCCTGGTCACCGGGGCTGGCAGACGCGGTGGCCTGGGTTTCCTTGGGCAAAGGTTCCGGCTCATCTGCGGTGGCCCGCTTAAAGCCGCGGATTGCCTTGCCGATGCTATCTCCCAACTCGGGCAAACGCTTGGGGCCAAACAGCAGCAAAGCAATGACCAGGATGATGATCAGGGTGGTGAGATTATAACCGAACATGGTTGACGATCCTTTTAAATATAGCTTCTAGTTGGCAATATAGCAAAGAAATTGTAAAATAACAATAATGAAAGGATATAGTGTGTCCCCCCGCCATTATCTTAATATACCAAACCTCAGCCAGAAATGCCATGAATACTGCCAGCGATAAGGAAAGCCTAGAAATTTACACTATCGGCCATTCTAACCATTCTTTCGAGGTTTTTTTTAGACTTCTCGATAAATATCATATAGAGATATTAGTGGATGTCCGTTCTAAGCCCTATAGCCGCTATGCCTCGCATTTCAATAAGGAGGCCATACATCAAAAACTAGCTGAGACGGGTATAAAGTACCTTTTCCTAGGGCATCTTGTCGGTGGCCGTCCCGAAGAAGAAGATTTTTACGATATGCACGGTCATGTCGATTATGATTATTTGCAACGGTCATCCCGATTTAAGGAGGGTATCAGTAGGCTACTCAAAGGTATCCAAGTCTGTAAAGTGGCTGTCTTTTGTGGGGAAGAGGACCCAACCAGTTGCCATCGGCGGCTTTTAATCGGTCGGGCATTGGCTCAATATGGGGTTAAAGTGCTTCACATCAGGGGGGATGGCAGCTTACAGAACGAAGCCGAACTGCTCTCCAAAGAAAATCTAAGGCCAGAGAAAAAGCAGAGGAGTCTCTTTGATATAGGGGAAAGTGGGGAGTGGAAATCTACAACGTAATAATCCAGGAGATCAGTAATTTTAGGGAATAAGATTAAAAAAACCGGGAAGTCTTTGCCAACCCCGAAATTATCGCCGCTTATAGACTCCGGCACCATGCCCCTGGCGGCCCGGATGCGACCCCGGAACCTGGAAGAATTCGTGGGTCAGGAGCATCTGATCGGGCCGGGCCGGTTGCTGCGGCGGGCCATTGAGGCCGATCGCTTATTTTCTTCGCTGATTTTCTGGGGTCCGCCAGGATCTGGCAAGACCACCCTGGCTCAGGTGATTGCCAGCCTTAGCCGGAGTCATTTTGAGAGCTTGAGCGCGGTGTTGAGTGGGGTCAAGGATATTCGGCAACTGGTGAGCGAGGCCGAAGCACGACGTCCGCACGGCCAGCGGACCATGGTCTTGATCGACGAAATCCATCGTTTTAACAAGGCCCAGCAGGATGCCTTGTTGCCGCATGTCGAAGCCGGAACCTTGATGCTGATCGGCGCCACCACCGAAAATCCCTATTTTGAAATTATCGGGCCGTTGCTCTCCCGGGCCCGGGTCTTTGTCTTCCATCCCTTAAGCGAGGCCGAGATCCTGGTGTTACTGCGCCGGGCTTTACAGGATCAGGAGCGGGGCCTGGGCACTTATCAGGCTGAGGTGGATGACGAAGCCCTGTCCCACCTGGCCCAGATGGCCGGCGGCGATGCCCGCAATGCTCTGAACGCCCTGGAACTGGCGGTTTTGAGCACACCTCCCGAACCAGATGGCGGCATTCGGGTTGATCTGGGAGTGGCGGCCGAGTCCATTCAGCGGCGCGCGGTTTTATATGATCGGGATGGCGACGCCCATTATGATACCATTTCGGCCTTTATCAAAAGTGTGCGCGGTTCTGATGTGGATGCCGCTCTCTATTGGCTGGCCCGCATGGTCTACGCCGGCGAAGATCCGAAATTTATCGTCCGGCGGTTGTTCATTCTGGCTGCGGAAGACATCGGTCTGGCCGACTCCCAGGCCCTGGTCCAGGTCGCGGCGACAGCTCAAGCGCTCTCCTGGGTAGGACTGCCGGAGGCCCAGTATCACCTGGCCCAGGCCACCATCTATCTGGCCCTGGCGCCCAAAAGTAATTCCACCCAGGCCTATTTTCGAGCCTTACAAAAGGTGCAGGAGGGGGGCGTGACTCAGGTTCCTTTACATCTGCAAGATTCCCAGCGGGATGGCCGTGCCTTGGGCCATGGCCGGGATTATAAATATCCGCACGACTACCCGGGCCACTATGTCCCTCAGACGTATCTTCCTGCCGGGCTTGAGGGCGAGAGGTTCTACGAACCGGGTCAAGAAGGAGCGGAGCAGGACTTGATCTCCCGCTGGACACGGTTGTACCGCTCAGATCCTGATTCTTGAGGTGATGTTAATTTTTTCACGGACACATCTGGACAGCCAGGATTTTGGTTATTATAATAAAAATGGATAGGTGTATTATTAAAAAAAGGAGGATAAGATCAGCTAAATTTTATCTGAACAGCTAGCGCGAGAATAATCGTTGGCAGGGCCATGAGAAAAATTTAACCCTTGGTAAGGGAGGACCCTATGGCCCGGATCCTGTTTGGTGATAGCGATCCACATATCCAAATGCTCTGTCAGGAGGAGTTTTTAGATGAAGGATATGAAGTGACGGTCGCCTGCGATGGTAAGGAATTAATACGCCTGATGGATTCGGTGCATCCGGATCTGGTGGTAATGGAATTGTTGTTGCCTGACATGTCAGGGTTGGAGACCATGAGAATTATTAAAGGCACTGCCCAAGCGCCTCCGGTGATTTTTTATTCAGTTTATAATTTCTCATTGCCGGCCAATGCCATCGGTGCCGATGGCTTAGTGGTAAAAAGTTCTGACCTGAAGCTTCTCAAGAAGTCTGTCCGTAAGTTTTTGAAATCCAAGAATGTCTCTCAATTGTCAAATGGCAATTCCTGCAACTAAAACCGGGTGACACAATGGCGATCATGGAAATTAGCGTGGTCCCCCTGGGGTTGGGGCAGACCAGTGTGGGCGACTATATTGCGGCGGTAGTGCAGTACTTACGACAACAGCAACTGCCCCATTATTTAACTGATATGGGGACGATTGTGGAGGGCAGTACCGAGCAGTTGCTACAGGTAGCCCAGGTTTTGCACGAAATTCCTTTTAAGCGCGGGGTCAAGCGAGTTCTGACCCATCTAACTATCGATGATCGACGTGACAAAGAAGTTCATCTGGACGATAAAATTCGCGCCGTCAAAGCGCGGTTGACCTGAAAATAAATGGTACAATTTAATAAAGATTATTATCAGATCTTAGGTGTTCCCAGGGACGCTAAAGCAGAGGACATTAAGAAAAAATACCGGCAACTGGCCCTGAAATATCACCCGGATCGCAACCCCGGCGATAAAGAGGCCGAAGAACGCTTTAAGGAAGCCTCCGAAGCCTACGAGGTATTGCGTGACCCGCAGAAGCGGCGGCTCTACGATCAATACGGTCATGAAGGTCTGCGTGACACCGGATTTACCGGATTCCGCGACTTTTCGGATATTTTTGGTGCCTTTGGCGATATCTTTGAAGACCTGTTTGGCTTTGGCGGGCCGGAGCCATCTCGTGCCGGTCCGCAGGCCGGCGTTGATCGGCGCTACGATTTAGATCTTGATTTTGTCGATGCCGCCCTGGGGACTGAAATCAATATCGAAATTACCCGGAACGTCAATTGCCGCGCCTGCCAGGGCACTGGCGTGCGACCCGGTACCCATAAGATCCCCTGCCCGCAATGCGGGGGCCGCGGCCATATTATCCGCAGCCATGGGTTTTTAAGAATCAGCACTACCTGCCCCCGGTGTCAAGGGCGGGGGGAAATCATCGCCGAACCTTGCTCTAAATGTCGAGGAACGGGTCGGGTGCCGGAGAAAAAGAAATTATCCGTCCGGATTCCCCCGGGGGTGGATAACGGCACTCACCTGATCATGTCCGGAGAGGGTGACGAAGGCGTGCACGGCGGACCGCCGGGCGACTTGTATATCGTCATGCATGTGCGCCCCCACGAACTGTTTGACCGGGAAGGTTACAACCTGCGTCTAAAGCTCCCGATTTCCTTTGTGCAAGCGGCCCTCGGCGACCGGGTGACGGTTCCCACCTTGAATGGCCAGAAAGAGGTGTCCATCCAGCCCGGCACTCAGCCAGGGGAGATCATCCGTCTGAAGGGCGAAGGCATCCCGGTTCTGAAAGGCTATGGTCGGGGGGACTTGCTGATCGAAACCCATGTGGTAATCCCGCGGCACTTGAGCACTCGTCAGAAAGAACTATTGCAGGAATTTGCCGCTGAGGAAGATGTTAAGATGACCGGCAATCCCCATGCCCCATCCTCGGAAGGCTTGCTGAAAAGATTATGGCGGTCGCTCAGGGCCATGGTCTAAGTTACGGGGCCGGTTCCGGCTGGTTGCCCTAAATTCAATTAAATTCGGCTATTATCAAATAATGCATTTTTTTCTGTTAATTTGATGGGGATTAATGATATAATTCACAAGGGCTAGGAATTTAGGGCACTAGCCGGAGATGGGTGATCGACAGGTTGTTAGTAATTGCTGATTAGTTCAACTGGAAAGGAGTTAATTGCGATGACGGCCCTAAAAGATCTCAGTTCGTGGGATATTTTGCGGGACCCCAACCGTATTTTGTTAGAGGAAGATTACAGCTCTAAAATGGAGCTGTTGATTTATTTTCTGACGCTCAGCGTCGAGTTTGGTCTGGCTCTGGTGTTTGCTCTGACTTATCTGCGTCATTAAGCGGCAGTGAGGGGGTAAGAAATTTAGGCCATTTTCTTATCATGCCGATAATTAATGAAAATACAAAATAAGGGGTATGATTTTAACCTTGTTGAACTAATATCCAAGTTGCCATTGGTTCATAATAAGTAGGTCCCGACCCTTGACATTTGCGGGAACAGGGTTAAAATAAAATTGGGAAACCAGGACACTTGTCTATGATGCACAAGGCCCTAGGTGAAGACAAAACCATCCGAGAAAGGTTTCGGTATGGGTGGCGGTAATTTGAAACCTATGGGAGGCCTTGGAAATGAGCAATGAATTATTAGCACCAGGCGGCAGCTTGGCAATGGTAGAAGCGGTGTTTAAAAATGGCGCTGACGCGGTCTATGTCGGGGCGAAGGGGTTTAGTCGGCGCAAATGTGCGTGGGAATTAGAAGACAGTCAAATCAATGCAGCGGTTAAAATCGGTAATGCTTGGCAACGCAAGGTACGTGTAGCCTTGAACGCCGAGGTTCCGGAAGATAAACTAGAGCTGGCCTTAAAAAAAGTCGGGAAATACGCAAGTTATGGCATTGAGGGCGTAATTGTCAAAACCCCGGCCTTAATTAAATTAATTCATCAACATTACCCGGAATTGGTCATTCACGCCAGTGTCGGCTGCAACATCCAGACCAAGGCGGAGATGGCCCGTTATCAGGCGCTGGGGGTTACTCAGATCGTCGCCTCCACCAATGTCAACACCGTGGAGAAGCTACGGCGGTTCAAGGAGGATGCGGATAGCTTGGGCATCAAAACCGAGGTGCTGATCCATGGCAATCGGTGTATCGGTGGGGTCGGAAACTGTATCTTCCATGAACTTATTGCCGATTCTTACATTCGTAAAGTTTATTACGATGAGGATGGCAATGAGATCGTCGAATATGAGGGTTGGCCCGACCGTAGCGGCAGTTGTTTCCGTCTCTGTCTGCTGACTGACGAGCAGCGCCGTAAGGTCTTATCTAAGCGTGGGGTGTCCGAAGCCCGGATCGCCGAAATTAATGACCGGGTCCGCCGCGATCCTAACGTGGCCTTCGCCATCATGGGGGAGGAATTAAAACAGTATATTGATCTGGGTCTGGCTACCCTAAAGGTTCAGGGTCGGGAATATGCGGTCTCCATGATCGGCAAGATGATCTGCTGCTATCGGAAATTGATTGATGGCCATCTGCGCGGCGACGATATCAACGGGCCTATCTATCAACGTATCCAGGATCGGTTAGCAGATCTGGTGGCTGACCGGGATCGGGCCCGCTGGGAAAAAACCCAAGAATTGCACAAAAATATCGTTGGCCTATAAGGAGGTCAGCGCCAGTTGCGGCCCCAAAAAGCCTGTCCTTGCCGCGGACGGGCTTTTTGCATTATAAGGGAGGAGAAGCCCGCCATGGGTAGCCAAAGTGACCAACCCAAAGGTCAGGACAGGTCCCAGGTTAACCGCCAGACCTCGGGGGGCTTATATCGCCCCTTTCAAGGTCTGGGTGCCCTGGTAAAAGCCGAGCAGCTTCCCTTAACCAACAAACCCTGTCCGCCTCGCCTGCGCGGCAACTCCGATGATCACCTGCTCTTCCAGGAAGCTATGCGGCAGGTCCGTCCCCTACCTCGACAAGGGGCCAACATGGTGCCGTCTCGAACCCCAGCCCATCCGGTATTGTCCTGGCCCGATGAGGATTGGGAAGTCCTGACCCAGTTGCATGAACTGATCGCGGGGAGGACGGATTTTGATCTTGCTTTTACCGATGAGTATATGGAAGGGCAGGTGACGTCTTTAGATCCGCGCATCATGGCGGCCCTTCGAGCCGGGGCTTTTCCCATCCAGGATTACCGGGATTTCCACGGCCTGACCGTTGCCGAGGCGCGGCAAGGTCTGGAGAAGTTTCTGGCCCAGTGTCAGGCGCGCGGCTACCGCACCATCTTAATCATTCACGGTCGCGGGCACCGCTCCCCGAACCAGATGGGGCGTTATATCTGCTGCTGCGGCGCTATAAGCCTAGCTAACCCCCACAAATTTAAAAATTTCCCACTTACTCAGCCAAACCAGCTTATCAATTCACTCAATCAATGCTATGATAGGGGGAAATTTACCCTGCCTGAGGAGATCAACATGAGCGAACTCAAGGTGATGTATCGCACCGTGATGGAGGACCATTTTCCCGAGCACCTGACCATCAGCTTCGGCGACCAGCAACTGCGGTATCGGAAACGAACCTGGAAACTGCCGGATGACAAGACCGGCGAATTGATCGAAAAAGGCCTGCGCTATGGCGAAAATCCCGGCCAGGAGGCCGCCCT
Source organism: Desulfobacca sp. 4484_104 (assembly GCA_002049795.1). Lineage (GTDB taxonomy): Bacteria > Desulfobacterota > Desulfobaccia > Desulfobaccales > Desulfobaccaceae > Desulfobacca_B. Next base: position 16,547 of record MUKC01000010.1, read on the forward strand.
CTTTGAACTGGTCAACGGCAACCTGACGCTGGGCGACTGCCGGTTTATCGAGCCTAATCTGGGGTTGGTGAGTGCCATTGACGAGGCGGCGATGATTCAGGCCGGCAAACATCCGGGCAAGACCAATCTGACCGATATTGATAATGCCTTGAATATCATTAAATTTTTGACTGCCAAGCCCGCGGTGGTGATAGTCAAGCACAATAATCCCTGCGGGGTGGCCTATGGCAACACTTTAGCCGCGGCTTATGATCGGGCCAATATGGCCGACCGCATCGCGGCCTTTGGGGGAGCAGCGGTGTTTAACCGGCCGGTAGATCTGGCTACTGCTGAACTGGTGGCCCAGAACTATCTGGAGGTCCTGGCGGCACCGGAATTCGATCCGGGCGCAATAGAGCTTCTCAAGAAGTCCAAAGACTTAAGGATCATCCGGATTGCCCGCTTTGACCGGCTGACCGACCTGGTGAGCCGCCGTTTTGTCGATTTTAAGAGCCTGATGGACGGCGGCCTGATCGTCCAGCAATCACCCCTGAACGCCATCCTAAGCAAAGCAGATTTTAAGCCTGCCGTAGCTTCCTACCAGGGGCAGGAATACCGCATTAAACGACCGCCGACCGCGGCCGAACTGGAAGATTTACTCTTTGGCTGGCAGGTGGAGCAAGGGGTGACCTCCAATTCGGTGCTCTATGTCAAAGACGGCGTTACCGTGGGCATCGGCACCGGCGAGCAGGATCGGGTCGGAGTGGCCGAAATCGCCATCTTTAAAGCCTATACCAAGTATGCCGATGCCCTGTGTTTCCGGCGTTATGGTCTGCCTTATAAAAACCTGGAATTGGAGGTTCTGGCCGGCAAGCGGCCGAAAGCGCAGCAAGAGGAGATCGATGCCCAGACTCAGGCCGATAAGGGCGGGTTGATCGGCGCGGCGATGATCTCTGATGCCTTCTTTCCTTTCCGCGACGGGGTGGATGTCGCCATCCGCCAGGGCATTCAAGCCATTGCTCATCCAGGTGGCTCCTTAAGAGACTTTGAGTCCATCCAGGCCTGCAATGAGGCCGACCCGCCGGTGACCATGGTCTTCACCGGGCAACGGGCTTTTAAACATTAGAGTTTACGCCAAGACGCCAAGGCGTAAAAACAACTTGGCGACCTTAGCGTCTTGGCGTGAGATGAATAAAAATGGCGGAATATTTTGATAAACAGGTCGCGGCTTATGAGCGTTGGTACACCACGCCGCTGGGACAACTGGCCGATCGGGTAGAAAAAGAAGCTGTCTTTGCCCTGCTCCCGGATCTGACCGGGCACCGGGTGCTCGACGCGGGTTGCGGCACCGGCAATTTTTCCCTGGCCCTGGCCCGCCGCGGGGCCAAGGTGGTAGGATTGGACCGGTCCGCGGCGATGCAACTGACCGCTCGCCAAAAGGCCCTGAACGAAGGCCGGAATTTGCTTTGGGTGCGGAGTAATCTTAGCCAACTGCCCTTTGCCGAATCCAGTTTTGATGGGGTGGTATGTATCCTGGCCCTCGACTTTGTGAACGAGCGGCAGGCCGCGCTCCAGGAGCTGGTCCGGGTGCTCCGCCCCGGCGGGTTTTTGCTGATCGCCATGCTCAACCGTTACAGTCTCTGGACCTTAAAGCGCACTATCCGGGCCTGGTTCATTCCCAGCCTGTGGCGCCAGGTCCACTTCCTGAGCCGCCGGGACTTGGAGCGGCTGCTGCAACGCCAGCCGGAATTGACAAAACCCAGCTGGGAGCGGGCGATATATTTCCCGCCCTTGCAATCCCCGCGCCTGGTGTATTATTATCCTTATCTGGAAAGACTCGGCAAGAAATTATGGACCCCCCTGGCGGCTTTTCTGGCGGTAGCGGCATATAAAAGACTTGATACCAGCAAAGGAGAATCCCAGACATGAAAGTGGGCGTGATTATTTCGAGCGGTGATCCCGAAGTCCTTTATAATGGCATCCGATTCGCCAATTTTTGCCTGGAGCAAGATGATGAGGTCACCTTGTTTCTCAATGCCAAGGCGGTGGAATATTACAAATATGATTCCCCCCAATATAAGCTGGAGGACCTGGTCAAAACCTTTGTGTTGTTTCCTGTATCATTTACTTTTTGAGTAAGGAGGATTCTCTTATGGCCAAGGTTTGCGAAATCTGCGGTAAAAAGCCGCAGGTCGGACACAATGTCAGTCACGCCAATAACAAGACCAAGCGGCGTTGGTACCCCAACCTGCAGCGGGTGCGCGCCCTGCAGAATGGCCAGGTGCGCTATATCCGGGTCTGTACCCGCTGTCTACGGTCCGGATTGGTGACCAAGCCGGCCTGACCGCGCCAGCTTACCTTAGCTAGTAACCCGTGATACCGAGATAATATCATTAACCCGTTTGAGGGCATTGAACACCTGGTTCAGATGATTAGTATCGGTGACCTCGATGGTAAACCAGCACACGCCTTTTTGATCCACCGTAGTTTCAATGTTGGCTTTAATAACATTAGCGTCAGCGGTTTTTAAGGCTGCGGTAATGTCGGCCAGCAGCCCGGTTTTATCGAGCGACACTACCTGGATGCGCACCGGATGACGACCGGACTGATGGCCGTCCCACTCGGCGGCGATATGCCGGAGCGACTCGGTGCGGGACAGATATGGGCAATCGGCCCGGTGAATGGTGATACCTTTGCCTTTGGTGATATAACCCATGATCTCATCGCCGGGGATCGGGTTACAGCACTTGGCCAGGGTGATCAACAGGTCCTCCACCCCTTTGACGGTGATGCCGCCGCGCTCACGGGGCCGCTCCGGTTCGGCAGGAGTAGTAACCAAGCCTTTTTCCGGGTGGGGGAGTTCTGGTTTAGGGATTAATTTGCCAATTATCTGCCCGGCCGAGATCTTGCCATAGCCTACCGCGGCGATCAGGTCGTCGATCCGCACAAAAGACAGTTCTTGAGCCGCCTTTTGTAACTCCTCTCCTGATTTTAACAGCTTGGCCAGGGACAATCCGGCCTTGCGCAGCTCTTTTTCCAGAATTTCCTTGCCCAGCGTGAAGCTTCGTTCCCGTTCGGTGGTCTTTAGCCATTGTTTGATCTTGCTCCGGGCCCGCGGGGTGCGGACCAGATGCAGCCAGTCCCGGCTGGGGACATGGGTCGGGGAGGTAATAATTTCTACGATATCACCGTTTTTAAGTTTGTGTTTCAGAGATACCATGCGGCCATTAACCCGGGCTCCGGTACAGGTGTGGCCGACCTCGGTATGGATGGCGTAGGCAAAATCGACCGGCGTGGCGCCGCGCGGCAGCTCCTTGACATCGCCCCGCGGCGTATAGACAAACACCTGGTCAGGGTAAAGCTCCAGGCGCACGGTTTTTAAAAAATCAGCCGGATTCTGGTAATCCCGTTGCCACTCCACCAGACGCCGCAACCAGGCGAACCGTTGGTCCTCTTCCTCCTGGAATTTGCGATGTTCCTTGTAGCACCAATGGGCGGCGATCCCCTCTTCGGCTACCCGATGCATTTCTTCGGTGCGTATCTGGATTTCCATGCGCTCGCCATAAGGGCCGATTACCGCGGTGTGCAGCGATTGATAGTTATTGGCCTTGGGGTGGCCGATGTAATCTTTAAAACGCCCGGGCACCGGCTTCCACAAGGAATGGATCAGGCCCAGCGCGGCATAGCAGTCTGGAATGGTCTTGAGGATAATTCGAAAGGCCAGCAGATCATAAACCTGGTCAAGGCTGATCTGTTGGATCTGCATCTTGCGGTAAATGCCATAAAAATGCTTGGGACGCCCCGAAACTTCCCCTTGCAAGTTGTGTTCGGCCAGCTTCTGGGTAATGATCCGGGTGATTTCATTTATATAGGCTTGCCGTTCCCCCCGTTTGCGTGCCATCCCTTCCTGGAGCTGCTGATAGATTTCGGGCTCCAGGTAAAAAAAGGCCAGGTCTTCTAATTCCACCCGCAGTCGTCCCATGCCCAGGCGGCTGGCAATCGGCGCAAAGATATCCAGGGTCTCTTGGGCGATGCGCCGCTGGCTGGCCGGATTCATATAGCCCAGGGTGCGCATGTTATGCAAGCGATCGGCCAACTTGACCAGAATGACCCGAATATCATGGGCCATGGCCAGAAGCATCTTGCGGATGTATTCGGCCTGCTGGGCTTCCCGATTGCTGAAGCTGATCTGACTCAGCTTGGTCACGCCGTTGACGATATCCGCGACTTCCTCGCCAAAATACTCATCCAGGTCATCCAGGGAGGTGTCAGTATCCTCCACGGTATCGTGCAGCAGACCACAGGCGACGGTTACCGGCCCCAGACCCATCTGGGCCAGAATATAGGCTACTTCTAAAGGATGCGACAGGTAAGGCTCTCCGGTAAGGCGTAATTGACCCTCGTGGGCCCGGGCCGCGAAGACGTAGGCTTTTTCAACCAGCGCCACCTCGGCCTGCGGGTGGTGTTTCAGCACCTCGCTAACGATGTCATTGATGCGGATGATTCGGGTCATCGCGCTCCTGTGCGATACTGGCTTGCAGGTAGCCAAGCAATTCAGCCAGCGGCACCATTTGTATCTCTTGGCTCTGGCGGTGACGCACCTCGGCCTGATGTTGGGCCAGGGTTCGGGGTCCAACTACCACCCGTAGGGGAATTCCCAAAAGATCACCATCTTTAAATTTTACCCCGGGGCGTTCGTCCCGGTCGTCAAACAACACTTCTATACCTGCTGCGACCATCTCCATATAGAGTTGCTCGGCGGTGGTGACGGTAAATTGATCGTTTATGGCGATAGGAATGAGCAGTACCTGAAAAGGGCCCAGTTTGAAGACGTGGCCGACTTCGATGCCCTTTAAAAATTCCAATTCGGCCCCACAGCGGGGACACCGGTCTCCTTGGGTTATCTGGCGCAGGTCAGCATAATGACTGACTTTGGCATCCCGTTCCAGATTCACCCCCAGGTAATGATGGTGGTCCTCATTGGCGCCGGCCACCAGGTTGGCCAAGGGTTGCAGGGCATAATCGGCATAAATCGGCAGATTCAACCTCAGCGGACCAGCAAACCCTACTTCCGCGCCGGTTACCTTGCGGATCAAAGCTTCCGAGGCCAGGGTTAAGTCGTTAACCTTTAGGAAATTCTTTAATTTTACTTCATTGACTTCATGATCGCCGCGGATTAAGACCGCGACCACGCCCCGTTCGGTTTCATAGATCAGGGTCTTGATCAGCTGCTTTGGGTTGACCTGTAAAAAGGCCGCAACTTCTTCAATGGTCCGGACGTTGGGGGTATGAACCTTAGTCAGGGGTTGGGGCGGCTCCGCGGCTGCAGCCGTCGGCGATGTCAAGGTTTCCGCCTTTTCCAGGTTGGCGGCATAGGGACATTGGCGGCACGAAACCAGGGTATCCTCCCCGGTATCGGCCAGCACCATGAATTCATGGGAGAAACTGCCGCCGATGGGGCCGGTGTCGGCCTCGACGATTTTGAAGCGCAGACCACAGCGTTGGAAGATGCGGCTGTAGGCCTGATACATGGCGGCATAGGTCTGATCGGCTCCGGCTTCGTCCAGATCAAAGCTGTAACCGTCCTTCATGATAAACTCCCGGCCCCGGATCAGGCCAAAGCGGGGCCGGATCTCGTCCCGAAACTTTGTCTGAATCTGATAGAGATTGAGGGGCAGTTGCCGATAGGAATGGACGTCCCGACGTACCAGATCGGTAATCACCTCCTCGTGGGTAGGACCTAAACAGCAGTCCCGATCATGGCGATCCTGAAACCGGAGCAATTCCTTGCCATAAATTTCCCAACGGCCTGACTCTTTCCATAGTTCCGCGGGTTGCACCGCGGGCAGCAGCACTTCCTGGGCCCCGGTCTGGTTCATTTCTTCCCGCACGATCTTTTCTACCTTGCGAATCACCCGCAAGGCCAGGGGCAGATAATCATAGATGCCTGCCGTCAGTTTGCGGATCATCCCGGCCCGCAGCAGCAACTGATGTGAAATGGTTTCAGCCTCCGCAGGAGTCTCTTTCAAAGTAGGAATCAGCATTTTGGAATAGCGCATCAGTTTCTCCTTAAGCCCCTGACTTTAAGAGTCCATAAACCTTGGTCTAAACTTTTATTTAAATATAACCTATTTTCGGCCTTGGGGGAATCAGGTTTTTGGGCGAGTGGCCAGGGCCAGGACGCGGGTTTGAGAAAGTTCGTAGGACCGCAGCATCAGGGTTTCCAGATTGATGACGTCTTCTTGGTTATAGCGCAAGAGCAGGTTCCGGGCGGTATGATCGCCCCGCTGATAACGCTCCCAGAGTCGGACGGCCATGTAACCATCCATCCCTTCTACGTCCGGCGGGCGCTTTACTCCCAATTGCGGCTCAATCCGTTTCAAACCGCCGCGGTATCCCAGCCGGGCCAAGACGAATCGGAGATCAATGTGGACCGGGGGCCAATTCAGACCGGGGAAATTGGCGCGCAACACCGGCAGGTCGAACTGAGTGCCGTTGAAGCTGATCAGGACCGAATAAGATTGGAGGAAGCCGGGGAAGTGCTGGAGATTTTCGCCCTGAATGAACTGCTGAAAGCCAGAGCCGTCATAGAGGCCGATCACCGTGATGGTCAGCCGCGGCCAGTTAGAGCCGGTGGTTTCGATGTCCAGGTAGGCGGCGCGGTGGCGGAAATGTTGGAATAAGCGCCAGTACTCGGCTACCGGCAGACGGGCGGCAAAATAGGGCAGGTCATGGATGCGGGCCAACGACTGGCGCACTTCGCCTTGCAGCCAGCCCAGGCGTCCCGGACTGAGCCCACGCACTCGGGATACCGCCAGAAAATCCTCCCAGGTCTGTAAGCCCAGACGCCAGAAATGGGCCTCGGTGCGCTCGCCGACGCCGGGTAGATGAATGAAGGTTCGCTTCAGCATAGATTGGTGAAAATAAAATTAACTACCGAAATCCAAATAAACAATTGACATTCGCCTTTTGGGTCTAGGATAATTTCTATATGCCCAGCGTTGATACTTTAAAGGCCTTTGAAGATTTAAAAGCCGCTGAACTCACGGACATTCAAGCCAAGGCTATCCTGACCGTGGTTAAAGAGGCCTACGAAACCGGCTTAGAGAAACTAGCCACTAAAAGTGACCTAAAAGACTTAGAGATCAAAATCAGCAACCTGGAGGCCAAGATCGAACAGGTCAAATTTGATCTTCTTAAGTGGTTTATCCCCCTGCTTTTGGGGCAGGCCGCCCTTATCTTAGCCCTTTTGAAGCTTCTGAAAAGCTGAGAAGGGCAATGTCTAATTCGAAAAGCACCTCCAATAAGGAGATAGTTGCTTGCGGATAACTTCTACAACCTTTTGGACTTCTGCTAACCCATAGTCTGATTGAAACTCAGGCGGAATCGGCTGCGGTTCCGAGACCTCCAAGTCCACGCCAGTGACCCCGGCTATCGAAGCCAGCCAACCCAGAGAGACGATCTGAGGATTGGAGCTGTAACCCGAGCCGATAAAATCAACCATCTTGCCACCACAAAGCTCATCGGCTTTGCAGCTAATAATATTGCCCACCATCCGAATGCCCGCCAGGGTAAGACCCATGCGGGTGATGCGATCCGTGTAATGCGGATCGCTGCCATCCACCATGAGGATAATCTGGGGTTGAAATTCTTCTGCCAAAGGAACGAAAATTTTCTGAAGAGCCAATTCATAAACCCGAGCGCCGGATTGGGGCGGCAAAGGGATGTTGATCGAATAACCCTCGCCCTCATCGCGGCCGATTTCATGGATAAAACCTTTGCCCGGATAGAGAGTGCGAGGATCCTGATGCAGAGAGATGAACAATACCTGGCTATCAGTGGCGAAAATTTCATACAGGCCTTCGCCAGCATGAGCATCAGTATCAATCATCAAAATCCTGGTTACCCCAAAGTTGCGTTTTAAGTTTTCTGCACATATGCCAATATCACTGAATACCCCAAAACCTTTTTCGCGGCTTCGGGTAGCATGTTGCACGCCGCCCCCGACCACAAAGGCCTTTTGGTATTCCCCGGAGTATACCAGTTCCCCGGCCAATTTCCCAGCACCGGCCAAAAGCTTGGCGGCCCGGACCAGACCAGGGGACAGCGGCGTGTCGAAGGGGTCGAGACCTCGCAACTGGTCAATACGTTGGATATATTCTTGGGTATGGATCAGTTTAAGGTCATCATCAGTAGCAGAGGGAGGGGCAATAATGTCGAAATCAGGATGGCTACCGAGTTTTTCCTGGAACAGGTCAATGAAATTCTGATAACGATCCTGGGTCAGCACATGTCCCAGATCGTACTCTTTGATTTTTTCACTATATAACACGGCATATTTACTCACGGGTTGCTCCTAAATATGTCTGGTCGCGTTGGCAAGTATATATCTCGAGGGTAACTAATATTCTAGGTTGAATTAATCCCTGGGGGATGATTTTGATTTTACTCTTCTTTTAAGACCGCGGCCAGATTGGCCTGTAGGGCTCGCCAGGCCGGGTAGGCCCCGGCGGTCAGGCCGACGGCCAGGACCAGAGCTAGGGACTGAATGTAAATATCTGGAATCCATTTGAATTGGATGGTCCAGCCAAAGGATTGCTTATTGATCACATAGATCAGCACCAGGGAGAGCAGCGTACCGGCCAACGCTCCTAACAGGTGACTGATCAGGCCCACCAGGCCGCTTTCCACAAGAATCATCCGAAAGACTTGTCCCCGGCTGGCGCCGATGGCCTTGAGCAGGGCCAGCTCGCGCTCGCGCTCCATGATCAACACCAGAAAGGTAGTGATGATCCCGAATATCGCCACCACCACGGCGATGGCCTCCAGGGCATAGGTCAGGGCAAAACTTTGGTCGAAGATCTCCATGATCCCGGCCCGCAGCTCGCGGTGGGACAGGGCCATCAGCCGATAACGGGAGCCATAGTCCTGCAACAGTTGCCGTCGGACCGGTTCCAGTTGCGCCGGGTCTTTGAGGTAGAGACGGACGGCATTGACCAGGGAGTCCCGCCAATAGCGGTGCATAAACTTAATATCCATCCACACCGTGTGGCCGTCGGTGCGGTAGTCGTAAAAGACGCCGACGATATTAACGGGCTGGGGGCCACTGGGAGTGGGGAGCAGGAAATTATCCCCTTCGTTCAGATGATTGAGTTCGGCGAAGCTCTCGGAGACGATGACGTTGCCCTCGGTCTGGAGCCGGGCAAAGATCTGGAGCGACCGGCCGCTCCGAAACAGCATGCCGCCATGGCGATCCAGCACCGCCATGCTGCCGCCGATGACTAAAATGGGACGCCCCTTATAGGCCGAACGGACGCAGCGGTAGAGATAAACATCGGCCAGCTCCGGCCGATTCTGGACCTCGGCCAGCACCTCGGGGGGGAGATAAGCATCATAGGCGGCGGTGGAGAAGATATTGGGACCCAGAAAGATATCGCCGCTGATGGATTGGGTAATCCAGTGGTCCACGGTCTGGCGGAAGCTCTGGATCATGATCGCGGCGCTGACCAGCATGGCCAGGGCGGCCAGCAAAGCGCCGATAGATACAGCGGTGCGGCTCAGAGAGGACTGTAGATAACGGCATCCCAATTCCCCGGGAGGGCCTAGCATGCCGCGCATCATGGGCTGGAGCAATCTCCCCAGACCCACGGCGCACTGGGGGGTTAGTAAGGCAAAGCCGATCAGGATCAGAAAGGCGGCCAGGAAGCCGAATATTGGTTTGCCAGCCACTGGTCCTTGCGCGGCGCAGAAGCCGGCCAGTATCAGTATAACCAGCCCTAGCCCAAAAACCGGCCAGGCCCGTTTTTTGAGCTTCTCTTCCAGTTCCTCCCGGTGCCAGACTTCCCGGGGCTGGGTGCGCGACGCCTCCCAGGCCGGGAAGAAGGCGGCTACCAGTGAGACGCCCACCGCCAACAGCAAGGTCTGCCCTATTAAGGTCCAAGACAGGCGCAAGCTTTCGGCCTTGACCAGGATAAACAAGGCGGTCAGGTTCTGGGTCACTACCTTCAGGGTGGCCTGGGCAAGCCAGATGCCTAGAACGATGCCCAGGAGTCCCCCGATAACTCCACTTATCGCCCCCTCGCTCAGAAACAGGGCCATGATCTGGGCCCGCGAAGTCCCCAAGGTACGGAGCAGGCCGATTTCCCGCCGCCGCCGCACTACTGACAGGGACACCGCGTTAAAGATCAGAAACATGCCGACAAACAGGGCAATGAGGCTCAAGACCAAGAGATTGAGGCGGTAGGCGGCCACCATCCGGTCCACCTGCTGGCTGCGATTCTGCGGACGTTCGACGATGACCCCGGGAGGCATCTGGGCCTGCAGCCGATGCGCAACCTGATCCACCGGTTCCGCCGTCAGCAGGTCAATATAGTCTAATTTCCCTACCCGATTGAGTAGTTCCTGGGCCTGGCCCAGATCGATCAGGGCGTAGGCCCCGTTTAAGGCATAGACCCCGCTGGCCGGGCGGAATATACCCTGGATCAGTAGTTCCTGGCGTTGTGAACCCAGGATCACAGGCAGGCGGTCACCGACCGTCAGGCCCAAATTGGCGGCCAATCGGTCGGTGATCAGGATGGAGTAGGGTTGAATCAGAAAATCAACCAATCGTTCCGAGTCCTGGTCCTGATGCTGGTTGAATTCGTAATCCCGGAAGGGGCTCTCGGCAAACAGGTCGATTCCCAGCAACATCAGCGGTTCGTTGCCCGCCTGAATCATTTCGGCTACGGTCTCTATAACCGGGGCCGCGGCCTGGACACCGGGAATCTGTCGGACCTTAACCAATAGTTGTTCATCCAAACTTGCGCCGGCTACCCGCAGTTGCAGATTGGCTTTTCCGGCGACCGCGTCAACGCTGTCTTTAAAGGCTGCCAGGGCGCTGACCTCGGCCAGGGCGATGCTTAGATATACGGCAGCGCCGAGGGCGATCCCCAGGATGGTGAGCAGGGTGCGCCCCCCATGGGTACGGAGATGACGGAACGGTAAGGCAAAGAGGAAGGGCGGCATGGCCATGGTTGACTCAGGACACTAACTGGCCGTCTTGGAGTTGCAAAATACGGTTGCTATAGCGGGCCGCCTCCAGGGCATGGGTGGCCAGGATCACGGTCTTTTGCCACCGGGCCTGGAGGCGGGCAAAGATTTCCATTACCTGCCTGCCCAGGCGCGTGTCCAGGTTGCCAGTCGGTTCATCGGCGATGATCACCATGGGGTCGTTGATCAGAGCGCGGGCGATGGCCGCCCTTTGCATCTCACCTCCGGAAATTTGGTGGGGTTTATGCAGTCGCCGCGCCCCTAAATCAACCTCTTCCAGCCAGTCCGCGGCCTGGGCCAGGGCCTGGCGATAAGGTGACCCCTGGAGAATACGCGGCAGCGCGACATTTTCCTGCACGGTCAGCAGCGGCAAAAGATTAAAACTCTGAAATACCATACCCACCTGATCGCGGCGGAATAGGGTTAGTTCAGCATCACTCAAACCGCTCAGGTTCTGGCCGTTGATGCTTACCTGACCCGTGGTGGGGACTTCCAGACCCCCGATAATATGCAAGAGCGTACTCTTGCCACAGCCACTTTTGCCGGTAATGGCCACAAACTCCCCCGCCGCAATGGCCAGATTGATCCCTTGTAAAGCGTGGATCTCTTCCGGCCCCCGGTGATAAGCCTTACTGACCTCGGATAAGGTAATCATCTTCGGTGGCCAGGATTAATAGCCCGATATTAACCTCACTCATAGTTTTGCGGTTTACCTTTAGGATTTTTCTTTTTTAAGGAACTTCGCCGCGGCCGCGGCGAATTGGTCCCGACACAGTTCAGAGCAGAAATAATAGGTTTCTTCCTCAAAATCATAGGCAAATTTGCCGTCTTCAGCAGTTAGATCAATGCCACAGCCGGGGTCGACGGTACATTTCGGTTTGCTTTCCTGGGCTATGGATATTCCCTCCTTAGTTGGAATAAATTATCTAATATTATAATGATTCTTTGCCATTCTGTCACGGGGGCCAAAAAAATGCCCAGGATCCGGCTGTCGGGGAGTTGGATAGCAGGGACAGCACAGTTCCAGTAAGGGTATTATACTCCCCGACAGCAATATTAACCAATGCTAATTTGAGATTTAAAGCAAGAGGTTTCATCAGGAAATCGGAACTTGGATTAATGATTTGCTCCAAGTAAGCCGATAAATGGACCAGATGTCAGAAAAGTTCCAATCGTCCAGGGTAAGCCCTGGCATTTGGAATATTGAGAAAAGCAGATAGTCATGACCTCGGCAGTTGTCCAACCAAAGTCTAGATTGTCGCGATGATCCTAAGTCCAGCCGAATTAACCCGCTATTCTCGGCAGCTCAAGCTCCCCGGATGGGGGCCCAAAGCGCAAGAACGCCTCAAATTGGCCCGTATTTTCGTGGCTGGGGCCGGGGGGTTGGCCTCGGCCCTGGCGGTCTATCTGCTGGCGGCGGGAGTCGGACGGATCCGGATAGTGGATAGCAAGCGAGTCACCCTTGACACCCTCTACCACCAGTTATTCTATCGGGAGCGGGATCTGGATCGCTGCAAGGCGGCCATTGCCGAGCAGCGCCTGCGGGAGATCAATCCGTTTTCGGAGGTAGAAGCCCTGTCCCGCAAGATCACCGATTACAATGTCCTCCGCCTGACCGAGGGTTTCGACCTGCTGATAGATACCCTCAACAATTTTCCGGAACAGAAAATTCTCAACCGGGCGGCCATCAAACATCGCTTGCCGTTAATCCATGCAGCCGTAGAGGGCCTAAACGGCCGTCTGACCACTTTCTGGCCCGGACATGGCCCTTGCCTGCTCTGTGCCTTTCCCGACCCGCCTCCCGAAAATTCGGCGGCCTTGCTGGGACCCATGTCGGGAATCCTGGGAAGCCTCCAGGCCATGGAGGCTTTGCGCATCATGGGCGGTTTGGGACCGGCGTTGTTGGGACGGATGTTGCTGTTTGATGGGCAGCACTTCCGATTCGCGGAACAGAAGCTTGAGGTCAATCCCGATTGTTCGGCGTGCAAAGGAAGCGCCAGTCTCAAACTATAAATCTCTTCCCTTGATTTTCTCTGTTCTTACGAACGGCCCGGCCGGGGTGCCAACCCCGCAGAGGTTCGATCTTCTGTTATTTAACCATCTCTTCTCCCTTTGATATCATTTAATAATTTAGATTTTCTGATCAGGCCGGGTGGCGAGGGCTACCCCAAGCTTATCAAAAAGTTGACAGCGGCAGAACATTATGGCACCTTAAAGACAGGCAAACACGAGATTATCTCATGAAAGGAGAGCATCATGCCCGAAAGTCCGTTATCCAATGAAACCCAGGCCGCCATGGAAAATTTTCCGCCCGCGGCCCCGACTGTGGCCGAACCCGTATTTGAAGGTCGAGTCGCCAAGGTCAGTGTCACCCTACCTACCACTGATGCTGATGGTGGTCCGCTTACGGGGCTGGCCAGTTGTACCTTATTCTATAAAACCTTTTCTTTTGCGGGCTCCAATCCCGAAGCGGAGCGCAACGCCGGCACACCCCATCAAGAACAAGAAGTTAACCCGGAAATGGCGGGCCAGACCATAACTTTCACGGTAAACGATTTGGAATACGGCGTGCTCTATTACTTTGCGGCAAGTTGCGCGGACTGATGGGGCTGACTTATGGATGGCCCGTTTTCCAATCAGGTCCAGGCTTATGTCCCCAATTGGCCTGGCCCCCAACTAAGGAGCCTGCTCAAGAAATTGCAATCCTTCTTATTCGGCGTTAAAAGCTGGTTCTGGTAGGCCGGTCCCGATGGTGTTGCCCTGATAAAATCAGCTTTAATCCCTGACCCCGACAGCTTTCGCTAACCCATCAACCTTAGAGGGCCTTGGGCTCAAGGCCCCTCCTCACTCTTTTAAAAAACAGCCGAGCTAGTTTATCTGATATTTTATGTCATTAATTTCATTAAATTAAATTGAGTTGTCTTAAAAATCAAATTTTCTCTTCTTAAATTGCGTCTGATCAGAGGGACCCCGGTGATTTATAGGTGCGCTTGATCGATACGGGAGGTATTAGCTTGACGTTAATCCTGGTTTTCTTTACTATAGGGCAAAATCAGGTCGCTGCTCAACACCCCGTTGACTTATCAACCCGATAGATACAACTTCGCTCGACTTTTGGACCTGTTCTTGCCACTCTGATTGAGTTCCAGGAGAAACAGAGATGCCAGTTATAGTTGCCATTATTAACCAAAAAGGGGGCACTGGAAAGACTACTACTACCATCAATCTAGGAGCTGGACTGGCATATCAAGGGTTTCAGACCTTGCTGGTCGATCTTGATCCCCAAGGCCATACCACCCTGGGTATGGGGGTAGAGCCAGATTCCTTTGAGGAGTCTATGGCCGAGGTTATCTCTATACCGCGTAAAAACATTGCAGATGTTATCTTGGCGACCTATATCAATGGGCTGTTTCTGGCTCCGAGCCATATCAAACTGGCCCGCGCCGCCGAACAGGTCTATTCGCGCCTATTTCGGGAGACTATTCTCCAGCAGGCGCTAAGGCCCCTGGATTATGATTTTATTCTGATTGATTGCCCGCCGTCGCTGGGAGTGCTGACCGCCAATTCACTATATACCTCACAATTTGTTATTATTCCTTGCCAGATGTCGCGCTACTCCCTGGATGGGCTGGCAGATTTATTGACCACCATTGAGGAGGTAAAAAACTTAGATGGGGAGGAATTATTTTCGGGTAATTTCTTTCGAATCTTGCTTACCATGTTTGATAAACGTAACCGGGTCACCAACGAATTTATTCTGGAGCAATTAAGACCATATCTGGAAGTTACCTTTGCCACCATAATTATGAGATGCGAGGCCTTAAACCAGGCCCATATTGCTCAGCGGGCTGTCTTCGACTATGACGCCAAAAGTACGGGAGCCCGGGATTATTATCATTTAACTCAAGAATTTCTCTATTTATGTCAAAAAAGAAACTGCTTGCCGGAAAAAAGACCAAACTTGCTAAGCATGCTCTGACCCGGGCATTAACCGATAAATCCCCATCTATTCCTGAGTCTTCTCCGGCATCGGCCCCGGCCAGTCCCACCCTAAGCCAAGTAGTTGAGGCTTTGCGAGCTTTGCATGAGGAACTGGACCAGCCAGTGGCGTCTTCTCAGAGTCCGACAGATGCGCCGCGACCCTGGCCAGGCGTGGAATATTCCTTCTTTCATCTGGTGCAAGATCTGCGCGAGTTGCAGGAATTGTTGTACCCCGGCCACCTGCCTCCAACTCTTTCCAAAGAATGGAAGGACCATCTGGTCCTACCCCGTCCTGAGGTTTTTCAGAAGATAATCCGGCTGACCGTAGCCACCTTACAAGAGCTGAAAAAAATATTGAATTAGCTCAACCCCAAAAGGCGACCTGGGGAGGTCGCCTGAGGGGGGGCCGATTAATCTTGGTTGATCAGATGCTGGTCGGCAGGCCGGCGTTGCGCCAGGATACCATGCCCCCGGCGACCGCTGACACCCGCTTGGCGCCGTGCCGCATCAACAGACTGCCGGCAATGTTGGCGCGGTAACCATTGCCGCAAATGGTAACCACTTTCTGGGCGGCATAAGGACTGAGGTCGGTCTGACTCATCTGGGAGAGCGGCAGGTGTTGCGCCTCGGCGATATGGCCCTGCTGCCATTCGGGTGCAGTGCGCACGTCCAACACCACATCCGGTTTGCCGGCCTTCAACATTTCGGCCAATTCCCGGGGGGTCAGTTGGGGGATAAAACCCGTGGGCTGCGCGGCCATTTCCCAGGCCTTGATGCCGCCGGATAAGAAACCCTCGATATTGTCGTAACCGACTCGATAAAGTTGTTTGACCACCTCTCGCAGGCTTTCCTGGTTATCGACGATCAGCACCAGGGGAGAACCGGGTTCGAGCACCATGCCGGCCCAATTGCCGATCGGTGGCGATAGGCCAATATTGATGCTGCCGGGGATATGAGCCCCCCCGAACGCGGCCTCATCCCGGGTATCGACGATGACATGGCCACTGTCCAGTTTGGCCTTGACCTCCTGCACGTTCAGGGGGCGAAACGGCTTTTGTTGGTCCACCAAGGGCGGCCCGGCCAGATTAGTGGCAATGATATGGGTGAAATTTTTCGGCCGGGCAGGAAATTCCTGCATCACGGCTGCTTTAAATTCCGCCAGCGAGCCTTTCTGGAGGATCGGATTGTTATGACGTTCAAACCCTAAAGTTGAGCTCAGTTTGCTGCTCAAGGCCCGGCCACAGAGGGAACCGTGGCCGTGGGCCGGATAAATTTCCAGGCGGCCCGGGAATCTTCCTAACTTGTCGTATAAGCTGTGATAGAGATTTTCCACCTGTTCTTCCAGCTTTTCGGCCCCGGCCAGGTCCGGCCGGCCAACGTCGCCGACAAATAGCAAGTCGCCGGTGAGCACCAACCAGGGCTCGATGCCCCGGCTGGTGTCGGTTACTAAAACCGAAACGCTATGGGGCGTATGACCGGGGGTATCCAGAATTTGCAGACGGGCGCTGCCCAGCACCAGTTCCTGACCTTCCTGTAAACTCTGATGTTCATATTTAACCGGCGCCTGTCCATGTACATAAATTGGCGCCTCGGTAACGCGTTGGAGTTCCTGGCTGCCGGTAATATGGTCGGCGTGGACATGGGTATCAATGATCTGGGTGATCTTTAAGCCCTCCTGGTGGGCCAGCGTCAGGTAATCGCCGATATCCCGCCGCGGATCCACTACGGCTACCACTCCGGCCTGGGCACAGCCGACCATGTACGAACAACAACCCAAGCCTTCGTTGAAAAATTGCTTGAAAAACATCTGACCTCCATCTCTGAATTTCCGATTGCCAATGATAATCGAACTTGCCTAGTAAATCTTCAAACCGCCGAATCAGGCATTTTAGTTTTTTTTGAAATAATGGTAGTTACCTCTATCCCAACCAGCGCCTTTAGGTAAGATGGTTAAATTGTCTATCATAGGAAAAATTATCAAAATAGTATAATTATTAATCTATAATTGTCAATGTTTATAACCAATGGGCATAATCAAGAAGGGCTCCTGGGCCGTGGGCAGATTCATAATCTGGCTTACCTCTTGATTCTCAAAAGCTCCCACGATTCCAGCCCCCAGCCCCAAGGCTTCGGCTTGCAGAAACAGATTCTGGCCCACGTGGCCGACCTCGATATGGGTGTAGAGGACACCCCGTTCGCCATATTTTCTGGTGCACCGAGCATATGCGCCGGTAATAACCACCATGATCGGGGCCTCGGCCATCCAGCTCTGATAAAGCGCGGCCTTGGCCAGCTCCTTGCGGATATCACCTGGGGTTATGAGTTCCAAACCCTGCTGATCCGGGAGATAGTGATAGACACCGGGCGGCAGGTCTGCGACCGAGCGCTCCCCCACCGCGACATAGAGGTCTAAAGGATACAACGCGCCTGCCGAAGGGGCAGACCGGTAACCGCGCTTGGGATCGGTAACGCCGTCCGCGGCCCACAGCAGTTGGGAAAGTTGGGCCAGGGATAAAGCCCGATGGCCAAAGCGGCGGATGGTCCTCCGGGTCTGAAGCGCTTCCTCCACCGACATCCGGCCTTTTAAAGACGGTGCCGGCAAGTTGACCACGGTGCCAGCCGCTGCACCGCCCCAATTTAACAAAATACCGACCATGAGTAAGATTCCTCCATATAACCAATAGATTTTCATGACCTTGGCCCTGGCAACCGGGATTAAGGCGAATATGAGGAAATGTTGCCTTATGATATCCGGGTTTTTCGGTAGAATGAGGTTTATTGGGTGATCCCTGCACCGCAAGCCGACAACCTTTGTTTTAAGATAAACATAAATTACGGCCAGGGAAGGGGTGAACGGATATTTTGTGATTGGCTAATAAATCTGGCTTGACCTGAAAGATACAGAGATGATTGGCAGAACCGCCTATCTAGGCCAGCTCAAACCCCAAGGGAGGTAGAACAGGCGCAATCGTCGGGTGTCGCCCTGGCGCTCCAGGGTCAACAGTCCCGAGAGCAAACGGAAAGTGCTGCCTTCGGACGTTACCTGCCGGGAAGCCAGAAAACTCAACTCCCACAGGGCATAGCTATCGGTCCGTTCCCAGCGGTAGAGGCCCCACAAGGCCCGACCTTGATGCCGCGTCCCTTGGCGCTCGAGGGTCCAAAGATAGAGCCAGGGTCCGTAAAGGCGGTCCCAGCCTTCAGTCTGGATAGGCAACAGGTCGGGAGCATGCGCCCGGAACTGTTCGGGCCGGCCCTCAAAATAAAGCAGCGGCCAGAGGCGGCCTTCTTCCTGCCAACCAGAAGGGGTGACGCGATTGCGGTAAAGACTAAACAGCAGCCAGCGGTGCTGGACCTCGAAACGCTCGGGGGTTTCATCACGTTCACCTAAATATAACGGCCAGAGCAGATGCAGGCGGTCGCGCTGCTGATCTAGATTGCGGTAGTAAAGGGGCCAGAACGAACGCACTGAAAATTGATCCCCCTCTCCCCAGATAATTACCGGCCAGGGTAGATCCCACTGCGTATAATCGCCCTGATCCTGATGATAGTAGCTGAAAAAGGGGTACAAGATGCCTCGTCTGTAACTAACCGGGGTAGTGTCCTCCAGATAAAAGGGCAGCACCGCCTTTAAGGTCCGCGGTCGATCAGTATCCAGATTCAGACGCTGATAATGCCAGCTGGGCCACAAGGCATAGTATTTGTCATAGACTCCGGCTTTGGTGATGCGGCCGTACAGCGGCCAGAAGGTAAAGGCCGATTCGCGCCCCGTAGAATAGGAAAATAGCGGCCACAGGAAATGATAATGATGGCTACCCTCGCCGCGGGAGGTGGAGAACAACGGCCAGAGAACAAAGCTAATCGATTCGCGGCCAAAACGCTCTTTAAGAGTGCCGCCTAACGGAAAGACCCCGCCATAAGGCACACCGTCCGCAGTACGCCCCCAAAAGAAGGGAAAAAACTGAAACTCATTAACCCCCGGGCCTTGCCGAGAACGGCTCAGAGGCAAAAAATTGAACCGCTGGCCCACAGGATCCTGCCGGTAGCGTCCCAACGGGTAGAGGAATTCCAGTTCCTGGACTTCCTTGCCAGTCTGCCAGTAAAACAAGGGTGCCAGCGTGGTAATAGTAGTGTTCGTGGTCTGTTCGCGGGAAAACAACGGCCCCAGCAGCTCCCAGCGGGTGGTCTGCTCCTGCGCATCGTGGCTGTAAAACACCAACGGCGTCAGATTCAGTCGCTGGCCGCCCTGGGGGCCGGGCACACAGGCCCACAGATTGAGGATTACCAAAAACAAGATAAGATGAGCACAGTAGGACATAAATGTTAGATGATTATTTAATTAGCTAAATTTATTAGTATTTTATACTACAGGATATTTATCATTGCCTGGCAGGATCTGCCTCGCCATGAGGAGGTCAAATTTTGGAGCACTAATAGACCCTAGTAAGGATCGATTCGAAAACCAAATTTCTCCCTTCACCCAGAAGCAGAGGGATGCGATTCCCCGCGGGGCCATAAAAAACAGAGGATAAGGTCTCTAGGCCTCCATGATAACCTCAAACGGCAAAAATGTTAAGCATCTTGAGGTTACAAATGGTGGTACAGACGGTATTTTGGTTTTATGAGGATTAAATAGTGTGCAGCCGGGAAGCCGCTTTTCCCTTCCCCGAAATCGCAATAGAGGTAGCTCTGGATGGAACCGGAAATCAAGAACAGTAAATCGGAAGAGTTGGACGACTTTACCATAATGCTCCATGCCGGACTCATGGTGTTTGGGGTCCCGGCCTGATTCACCGAGGAATGGGCCGGGGACTATAAGCATATGGCGCATTGGGGATTCACGGTGCATAAGTGGTTGGGGATGGTTACTGCCCTGTTTATCGTAGCCCGCCTCTTTCATGGCTTTTATGGTCCAGACCAAGCCCGTTTTGCCCACTGGGTGCCCTATACCGGGGAACGGCTACAACTTGTTTGCGACGATCTCCGCACTCTTTTAACCATGAAGCTACCCAATCGTTCACCTCATCAAGGAACTCCATGAGCTTGGGGCATCGCTGGTCCCCATATTTCTGGCTATCCATGTGTCGGCCGTCATCCTGCATGCCTTGACGGGCGACCATCGTTGGCGGAGAATATTTAGTTTCTCTTCTGATTCCTGAAAAATTCACCCTGTAGCGGTATATGCGCTTGCCACCTCAAAGGTGATAGCTTGACCTTTGGACCTCGAAAAGGTACTATAGTCAAGCAATTTAACAGCGATATCCGGGGGAGGGTTTTCTTTGGTAATCAGCCACCAAATTATCGTCGGCGATTGTCGTCAGATGCGTCTGGTACCAGACAAGTCAGTGCATCTGATCATTACCTCGCCGCCCTACTGGCAGTTAAAAGATTATGGCCCCGGCGGTCAGATCGGCTATCATGAGAGCTACGAAAGTTATATCAACCATCTTAATCTAGTCTGGCAGGAATGTTACCGGGTCCTACATCCGGGCTGTCGGCTGTGCATCAACATCGGTGATCAATTTGCCCGCGCCGCCTATTATGGCCGTTATAAAATCATGCCGATCCGCACCGAGATCATCAAATTCTGTGAAACCATCGGCTTTGATTATCTGGGGGCGATCATCTGGCAAAAGGTCACCACCTGCCATACCAGCGGCGGCGCCACCATCATGGGTTCTTTTCCTTATCCCCGCAACGGCCTGTTAAAACTGGATTATGAGTTCATCCTGATTTTTAAGAAATTGGGAGTAGCGCCCTCGGTTTCGAAGGAGATTAAGGAGCAGTCCCGCCTGAGCACCGAGGAATGGAATACCTATTTCCACGGCCACTGGAATTTCCCCGGCGAAAAGCAACGCCGACATCTGGCCATGTTCCCGGAGGAATTGCCCCGGCGGCTGATCAAGATGTTCAGCTTTGTCGGCGAGACGGTTCTAGACCCCTTTTTAGGGAGTGGCACCACCTCCCTGGCTGCCAAAAATCTGGACCGCCAGTCCATCGGCTATGAGATCAACGAGGAATTTTTGCCGCTCATCAAAGAAAAACTGGGACTGCAGCAAGCCTCATTGTTGAGTACCAGTGATTATCAGATTATCTATCAGGAACAATCAGATATTGACTATCAGGCCCGGATTGCCCGCCTGCCCTATATCTTTCGGGATCCCATCCGCTTTGACAAAAAATCCGATCCCAAGCGGCAGACCTTTGGGTCGCAAATTGATTTGCAAACCCCACGCCTCCGGGATCATTACCGGGTCAAAGAGGTGTTGTCGCCGACCCTGGTCCTGCTTAAT
>MUKC01000085.1 GCA_002049795.1 Desulfobacca sp. 4484_104
TGTGCCAGGATTCATCAACTGTTGCCTCGAAGATGATAGAAGTTGGCATTTCTGACCTCAATCCCGGCGGCGAGGTCCATCGCAGCTACCAGTTTCCGCTCTATGGGGAGCAGAACTATGAGCTCCACGAAGGAGATTATTATTTTGTCGTTACTGTTGATTCCACCAGTTCCTTTCCGGAGACCAATGAGAATAACAACAGCGCCCAGTCAGCACTTTTTGACTACCGTATTCTTTCCGGGGACCTGTATTTCGGCGGGGCGCGGACGTCCGTTGTCTGGTCGCTGATTGACATCAGTGACGGTTCCTGCGGCTACAACCACCCGTATCATATAACCAACGGCAACGGCAGCTGGATCCACAGCTGGGGAAACAGTCCCGTTTCCTTTTCCAACCTCTGCGCCGACGGATCAACCAATGAAGACGGCTATTCCGTAGACATGCATCTGGTGGATGGCGGCGTGGTTGTGGGCACCCTTCAAAAGACGGTAGCCGGCCTGATTGTCAGGCTGGAAAATGTCTGGCTCGATCCGAACGGGATGAATTATGATCATCTCACTGTCGATCTTCCCGAGGGAGTTACCGCCCATGTGCGTGCTGGGGACAGGATACACCCCATCGGGAAAACCCACCTGGATTTTTCCTTGTCAGGCCCGGTTGCTGATCCGGGAGATATCAAGGTTGTTGATACAACCGAATACTATTTTCATTCCTACGGCCTGCCCTTTTATTTGATGGTGGGTGAAAACATAGGCGGCTCCCTGAGCTTCAGTCTTGACGCGGCTTCTCAAGGGGTGCAACTGGAAGGCCAGCCTTTTTACGTCCACATGGATACTTTGTCTCTGCTGGGGGAGCAGGACCGCCGGAAAAATACCGGACTTCCTTCCAATGACATCCTGTATATGATTGGTTATCATTCCGTAAGTTTCATCAACGGCAGTGGCTTGCAAGGTGATTATGGTTTTTTTTCCTTTTATGATCTTTACGGTGGTTCACAAACGAAAACCTATACCCACTTTCCTTTGGGATGCATCGAATGGGAACAATTCTTCGCGCAAATAGAAAATGGGCGGCTTGTTGCCCAGATGCTGGCGGAAGGTGAAGAAGATCCCATCAGGTTTACGATGACGGTTGACAGGGGATGCGGTGAGTGCCCCGGTTCCCCGGCACCCGAACCGGCGACCTACTCTCCTTCCCTGCTTTGGTCGGTGATAGGGGAGGATGGTGCTTTTGGTGGACTGTTTGAAATGTTGGGGGAAAGAACCAGCTGGGGATCTGAGAGAAATGGTGAAATCACCTATTCCAAAAACGATGGTGAATGCAATGGCGTTCTTTATTTTCCCGGCTTCATTGCCACCGGAACCGGCAACGGTTCCCACACTCTGGGCCAGTATCTGCTGGGGTCGCGTTCTTTTCCCGATTCAGAGACATTGGGAACCATTTCCTACATCCATGATTCAAACAACCAGGATGCAACCCGGGGAAACGGTTTTTTTGCCGGCATCACCATGGGACCGGCCATCCTGGAAGAGCAGGTTGACCCGGGGATTAGCGAATTGATTGACAGCTCACCCCTTAATATTCTGTTTAACGGCAATACCAGCTACAGTGACTTCACCCTGACATCGCATAGCAAGTATGTCCTTCGCCCCGGTGGTCTCACCGGGGTTTTTAATACCGATTTTTCCGGTCCGCTCACGGTTTATGGCTACACCCTGCAATTACGAAATTTTGCCTTCCGGCAGGTTCTGAACCAGCTTGATGATGAAACCATGATCAACGGCTACCTCGATCTGCCTGATCCGGCCGGTATCCGGGTTGCTTTTGAGGAACTGGAACTTACCTGCAGTGGTGATTTTTCCGCCGGTACTGTGGATAAGGAGCCCGAGAACCAACAAAAAGGGATTGACGACGACGGCGATGGTCTGGTTGACGAGGGCTGGTATCAGGCTTTGCAGTACTGGAACATACCGATCGACTATCTCGGTATGGCCTTTGTCAATCCCGCTGGCGATTGCCCCGACGGCAATCAGAAACTCAAGCTCATTACCTTAAACCAGGTAAACGGTATTTCCAAGCGTCTCACTCTTACCTCGCTTTGGGAGCCTGACGGCACCCCGCTCAATGATAAAGTGACCGGTCCGGCACAGCTGATGGCTGACAGCCAAACCGGTTTTAGCATCCAGGTGAAAGACGGGTACCTGAATCGGCCCCTGAATGCAAATTGGATTGCCAGCGAGCCGGCTGCAGGATTTACAAATCTTATTTCCTCCCTGGATACGCCGCTTTTCAATGATCCCGCCATCCATGGCCACTTTCAAAATGGAAATGTGGACAGTGACGGCGCCGTAAGTGAGGATGATTACCAGCTATGGTTTTTTAATGACCAGTCACCATCAGATATAAACCGAGATGGTGTTCCGGACGGGTATCAAAATATCACATTCATGAACGACTACCGGCAGATGCTTGACTGCAGCGAGAACTCTGCTTCGTGTTCCTTTGGCGTCAACCCCGACCCGAGACCGGAGGTCGAATACTCCTGGCCAAGCTCCGGCATCATTCACCTGGACTATCGACTCAACTACCAGGTTGCCTCGGATACCGAAGAACCACGTTTCCTCGGCATCAAGGAAGATACCAAGCTTCCGGATTCACCTACACCCATCCTGACGCTCTACTCGGTTCCGGACTATATTACTCCGGAGAGGACTAAACTGTCCTTTGGCGCCGGCGCCGACTTCTCCCAGCTGAAAAATCTCCATGTGGCCCTGACCACGGCCGCGACCAGGAGTTTCCTGCATGATGTTCTGGGTATAGATCTTACCCTCGACCTGGACGATCTCTTTGACGCCCGGGCGGCCATGCTCGCCCTGGTGGGGTCTGATCTCAGTTCGCTGACCAAAACCGCCGTCAAAGACGCCCTGGAAAGCGGCGATATTGCAACCCATACTGAAAATCTTGCCGCCCGGCTGAGAATCATCCACGGCGCCCCGGCAAAGATAGTCGTTCAAGTCCAGAGCCCTCTGCTACTGACGCAGAAAAAGGCAAGGAAAGTTGTGGTTCCGGTTGACTCGTCGGGCAGGCTTCTTCCCTCTTCCCTGAAAGAGAAGCTCCGTAATCTATACAGCGACAATAATCTGGCCGGGCTCATTGCTTATGATCCCGCGCTTTATTCCGGCTTCAGCGACCTTCCGGATGCGGCGGCCATGCAGGATCTGGAAAGGCAGATGGGTTGCATCTCCACGGGCCTGAAAGAGGTAATTGGGATTCTCAAGGACGCCCGGCTCACCATCCAGGCCGTCAAGGCAAATGCCGTTTCAAAAAATTCCATCATCGAAGCTCGGAACGGCGTCGCTTCGGTCGTGGGACAAATCAAGAACGACCTTGATGGTATGACGGACTTTTTCGATCCGGATATCGGCATCAATCCGGTGCTCAAAGGAATGCAGCCGGCCCGGGATGCCATCAGTGAAGTAAAAAACCAATTGATAGACATTCAGAAGATAAAAAATACCTTGAACGATGTCAATAACGCGCTGTCAAACCTGCATGCGGATACCGGTTCGTCAACTGTGGACGAGGTCATCCTGTGGTTGAGCAACAACCTGCCTCAGCTTGAAAGCCTGCTGGCCGACGCTGATCAACTTTTTCAGCAGCAGGTAAACAGCCAGAATCTTAACGGTCTTTTCGCGGATTCCAAGGCCAGTCTTGATGCGCTCAACACCGCGACTTTGCAGCTGGCAACCAACGTAAACACCATTATAGATTCCTTTGACGACGTTGTGGCCGTGGCAGGCCGGGGAGTCAAAATACTTGAGGATTCGCTTGCCGAACTGCTTGAAATCGTGAGCGGACAGCCGGAACCGTATCTTGGTTCTTCTTCGCCCACCACCTGGGCGGAGCTGGTTGCCGCGGGCAAAGACCTGTTGAATCAATATGCCATGGATCAACTCAGTTCCTTTGCAACCCTGGCACAGAATCAAGGGAACCCGGGGCAGGCGCAAACCTCGTTAGGCAACCTGGCAAAAGACGTTTTCACAAAAGGAGGGCAGACAGGATATTTTTCCGCCTTTACCGAGAACCTGATGGAGATGATCTCCGCCCCCCTGGACAATGCGAATGACAAATTCGCAGCGGATCTGGCTGCTGCCAGTCAGCAACTGTTGAGTTTCGTGCCGGCAGGGAAAGCTGAGGATATCCGCGGAATAATTCTTACTGCCACCATGAACTCGACCCAGATGGAAAACATGAACAATGCCTTCTACCGGCAGTTTGACTTCGTTTCCAAGGCATTCGACGGCGTGATTACCTATCTTTCAGCTCAGATCAACCGTCTCCTTGACCAGCTTGTCGCTGCCGCCAGCAAGGATCTTGCGGACAAGCTTTCCTCGGTGACCAAGACCATTGGCGTCGGTGACGAAGGCGGGTTGTCGGCGGCGAAGATTGATGGTTATGCCATTGTCAGCCAGGATGAGGTGGAAAGATTTCACCTGGAAGCAGAATTCAAATGGGATGACAAGCCCGATCCGACCATTTTCCACGGAGGATTTGATTTTGCCCGATGGCGACCGGTAAACGGACGGGCCAGTGAATGCTGTCCGTCGGGCAACAACCTGATTGACGTCAGTATCTTTACCCGCCACGTGCCCGCCAAGATCATGGGTGGCCAGGTCAAGATCAGGGAGGCTCTCCTGGGTTTCACCCTGAATGAAGCAATCCCATATGGAATTTTCGGTCACGTCTATTGTGAGGGTGCTTTCAAGACAGAAAGCGCCACCTTGGAAGACCTGGGCGCGGAAGTCGGCCTGGCCTGGGGTACCGGTTCCGGTACGGTCCTTGAAAACTACTTCGGGGCAAAATGCCGGGCCCGCTTCAGCGGCATGAAAACCCATGCGGCATTTTTCCTGGGCCAGAGCTGCAAGACCAAAATAATTGAACGCCTTGATCCCGACTACAAGACCTACGTCGGGTCGGAGCTCACCAGGCTCACCGGCTTTTATACCCGGGCCAGCGTCCGGGTGCCCATCTACAATCTCAGCTGCATGCTCAGGCTCGGGGTGGGGGCCGATTTCGGCATCTGGTATTTTGCCGATTCACCGTCTGTGTACGGTGGGCTGCTGGGAGGCTCCATTGACGGGACTCTGGTTTGCCTGGTGAGCGGGAAAGGGGCACTTTCCCTGGGCGGGAGCAAGACGGGAGACCAGTTTGTTTTCGGCGGCGGTGGTTGGGCGGCCTGCGGCATCGGCTTCTGTGACCCCGGCGGCTGGAACACCATCAGTGACAGCCGCAATGATTCCTGGTGCGCCACCTTCGATGCCTCGTTCAAGGTACAGTATACTGATGATTGGCATTTAAACGATCGGCAGACCTCTGGTCCCCACTGATCCGGGCTGCAATATTAATGAACCAGAAAACCATAAAGAGAGGAAGACAGATGCGAAAGATCGCCTTAGCTGCAAAGGGAGCGTTGATAGGTACCCTCCTGATGTTCATATGTGCCGGAGTGTTGGAAGCATCAAGCCAGATCTATTTTGGTGCCATTGCCGTCAGAAACCAGGTAACTTCTTCCATGATGGTTCTGCTTGAATGGGGTCCTGTGGAAGGAAGTGCGCCCCAGGAGATTACCTCCTTTAAGATCTATAAAAAAGTGGGCAGCGGAAATTTCGAAGAAATAACTACCGTGGCAAATGGTTTGGTTTTTTCGGGGCAGTTGCAGGCCTTTTTCAGTGAATCGGGGGAGGAGCGGCAAAAGGAGGAAATCATCAACTGGCTTGGCATTGCATACCCTGATGAGAATCCCGGTACGGGAAATTTTGATGATATTCTCCACTCCATACTGGATCCGGCAGATCAAAAGTATAATCCCATGCAGGCGCATTTCCTGAGTCGCTACAGCCGGGACGTTGCCCGCTCCCTGGGGCTGGCCTACCTGGACAGGGATGGAGTGCCGGCCGGAAGCATAAGCTATATGATTACGGGCATTTTGAACGATCAGAGTGAAACCGGTCCCCTGGGAAGGGTTACTGTGGATGCTTCGGCCGAAACCATCCTTCCCGCACCCCAAAATTTCAGGCAGGTCCTGGTTTCCAGGTGTTCGGTGCTGCGGCGGCAGATTGACCACGGACGAATCCATCTCAACTGGGAGGTGCCTTCTACCCCGGAAAAGATGCCGTCAAGAATCCTTACCTATGGTTATGACATATACCGTATGGAAAAACCGGTTTCAGGAGCGTGTTCCGTTTTTGATCTCCGGGCGTCGATTCCCTCTGAATTAGTTAAAATCAATTCCGTCCCGATTATCGCTTCCGGCAATACTTCCGAAGAAGGTTTGGACAGCTACCAGGCCATAGACGAAGGCGACTTCCTGCAGAGCGGGACTGCCCTGGAACCGGGTACGACGTATTGTTACTACCTGGTGGCCCGCGATCTGGCCGGCAGGTACTCGGCCACGGCTGGACCTGAAGAAATGACGGTGCCGGACCTGGAAGGCCCCGTAATGCCCTGGGGTATAGATGCCCGTCAGGAAATGGTGGAGGATCCGCAAACCCAGGAATCTATTCCCAAGCTTACCCTGGTCTGGGATCAGGTAAACAACATCAACTATCTCAAGGAATACGGGGAGAGCAAAAATATCTGTGGCAGTTCCAC
>MUKC01000086.1 GCA_002049795.1 Desulfobacca sp. 4484_104
AAAGGAATAGAATCATCTAATTGCATCTTTTAAAGGTTCCCCAAACCATCCCTAACCCGCGTGGTTACTGCTTTAGGGACGGTTGGCTAGGCGAAAAGGAATAGTGGTAATATAAGACCCCGATATTAAAAACCACTTTAATATTAAAAGTACGACAAAATACCAAGACTTTTGCCTGTAACACCCTGTTATTAATAATAAAAATTTTACGCCGCACTCCTGATATCACCCATCCTTTTGCCACCATGAAAAAAATGACCACGACAAAATACCAAGACTCCCGCTTGTAAGCCTTTATTATTACTAACGATTTAAATGCCATTCTAGCGAAAATACCCCCCTGAAACAGCTAGAAGTCTTGGTATTTTTGACGCGCATTTTCCCTAAATAAAAAGGGAAGAAAACCGAGCATCTGGGGCAACCAAAATTAGGGTCTAATCTGGATAAAATCTTGTCCTGGTCTTGAGAGGGGTAACGCTGAAAAGGGGAAAATTTTTTGGCCTTCATTTTTACGTCTGGAAGATCGAATTAGATTTAGACCTTGGTATTTAAAAATTTACTCCTGGTCTTACTCCTGGTCTTAGTCCTGGTCTTAGTCCTGGTCTCAAAAGCGGTCCATGGCACCATTGCCAGGGAAAAATAAAAAAAGGCTTTTTTTAGTGCTATTTCGGCAAACCAAAGAACTTCATATGGATTTATTTTTTAGGGGACTAAAAAAATCAGGAGGGGAGAAGATGATCAAGTACCAAGTTGCTGGCTTTTATGAAGTACTCAAGGGCCGGTCGATATCGGCAATATTGCTGTTAACTGGTTTGGCATTATGTCTGGCGTCGATATTTGGCTTGGGAAAGATATGCATCAGCGAAGGCTGCCAGGTATATCAGGATTACAGTTTACTGGGCTTGTCATTTTATACCTGGGGAGCCTTGGCATTTGGCAGTGGCTTGGTCTTAATGGTGAATCAATCGAAATACTACCGGGGATTCATATTTGTCTGCTTGTGGGCGGAGATCATGCTGCTGGCCTATCAGGTTATTTATTTGCCGTGCAGTGAATGTTTGCTGGTAGGTCTGTTGTGGGGTTGTCTGGCCTTCATGGAGATTCGGGAACGGGTATCGTTGACGGTCTGGTCGGCCTTAGTCCGACCTGTTCGGCTTGCAAAGAAGAGATTGGCAAGTTGCTGTCTGGTAGTGAGGCTGATTGGAACCGTGTAGCCTTTTGTCCGGTGGCGATGAGTGAGGAAGACTGTCGGCGGATATGCTGGATGAAGCATGTTTTAGACAACACCTTGGACTTAAACCAGGCATTTCGGGCGTGTTGGTCGGGTGATTCGATGGTGGCTTTAGACTGGCGGGAGTGGCTGAATTTAAAATTGGGATTGATCAAGAACCGTATAGTTTTGGCGCGGATGGGAGCGGATAAGATACCGTTGGTGGTCAGTGGTTCCCTGGTTGCAGGAGAAGCTACGGGTGACTGCGATCTTTTTAGCGGTGAGGATTGTATCGAGACAATCAATTCGGGACATACCGGCCATAACCAATTAGGTTTGTAAGGATTCAGGATTGGACGAGGTTATCAGGGAATTAAACGAGGAATTGGAGTGTTTAATGGACCGAACATCTCGGGAAATAACCGAGATGAAGAGCTATTTAAAACGGAATCGTGCCAGGATAAAGGTGTTTCCCAGAATAAAGAAAAGTTCAGGATACAACACGTTTTCAATAATTTGGAAGCGATTCTATTATTATGACTGGAAAACTGGTCGCCATAAAACCAGGGATATTCGCAAGGGTCGGGGGCACATGGTTCCCCGCGGCCGTTTGCTGTTGTATTTAAAAGACAGTGAGGCCTGGGAGATTGATTATATCTTGAAGAAGGAGCAGGAATTTGCCCGGACCCGCAAGAAAGTCGCATTGCTGAGCAAGACGATTATGATTTTAAAGAAATACAGCCGGAAGCATAAAAGCTCAATCAACCGGGAAGGGAATCAAGATCATGTCGTCACCGAGGGAATACACTGAGACATTGATCCGGGCGGTACTTTATGGCAACAAGGCGGCTGTGCGCCAGATATTGGCCCAGGGTGCCGACCCCAACGCCAGGGACAAACACGGCGTCATTGCCCTGGACTATGCCATTCGGTCGGGACACCTGGAAATAGCGGACATTTTGCGCCAGGCAGGGAACAATCCGTTCGTTGAGGAGGAAATTTCTTGGTGTTAGACGGTATAGTTGAGAGGTTAGAGGGGGAAGTTGAGAGTTTAAAAGATCAAGCGGCCCGAAAGATAAGAGAGATTGTTGCCTATTTAGCCCGGCGGGACAGCGGGTTGAGGTTACGACCGCGGATAAAGGGGAACAAAAGCGGAACGTTTTCCTTGGTCTGGGTCAGGTATTTAGGCTATGATCCGGCGACCCGTTCTCCGCTCAAGCAAGAGATTCCTAGGGGTCGGGGACATTTAATCCCCCGGGCAACGTTGCTGTCGCATTTAGAAGACAGCGAGCCTTGGGAGCAGGAATTTGTTTGGGAAAAGGAGCAGGAGTTTGCCGAGATCAGGGAACAGGTAAGCTTATTGAGCCAGGCATTGGCGGCACTGAAACAGTACGCCAAGGCTCGGTGAGGGGAGGTGGGCGTGTTAAAACCGGAAGCTCAGGACCTGGCCGCTATTGCGTCGGGATTAGCGCATGATCTTAACAACTTGCTTTTGGTGTTGCAAGGCTGCCTGGACTTGCTGCGATTATCGGGCGGCAACGACAACGTGCTGTTGGAAAACATGCAGAAAGGGATAACCGAGGGGACGAACCTTTGCCGCCGGCTGGGGGAAGTATGCCGGCAACATTCGAGCAGAACAGTATTGTCGTCCGTCGACAGAGAAATGAGCGTTTTGGATATCAATCAGATGGTTAGATGCGTTGTCGATCTAGCTATAATCAAAGCTCGCAACGGTATCGAGATCGACTTGGAATTAGAGCCGGATTCCTGGCCGGTTTTTGGCCACGAATTGGAGATAAAGCGACTGTTGCTCAACCTGATCGAGAATGCTTACGACGCCATTTATTCGGGTTTCGGTGTTATCCGCGTATCCACGGAGAATATTTGCCGGCCGTACGGCCGTCAGGTTTGCCTGTCGGTGCGGGATACCGGGATAGGCATGGAACCGCCGGTAGTGAAGAAGATATTCACGCCTGGTTTTACAACAAAGTCGGATGCAGCCGGCCATGGCTTGGGCCTGCCGGTAGTCAAAAGCATAGCCGAGAAACACAAGGCATACATTGAGGTTGACAGTGCTCCGGGCCAGGGGACGGAAGTCAGGGTGTGTTTCCCGGCTTTCGAGGAACACCAGGCGATAAATTCGTAGGGAAGGGGGGGGGGAGGCAAAAATGTCAGGTTTGCCGCTCAACAAGAAAGTTTTGGTCGTAGACGATTTTTCGACGATGCGAAAAATCGTCTGCAATGTGCTCAAGCAAATTGGCTACGTTAATATCATTGAAGCTGAGGACGGCGCTGCGGCATTGAAAATACTGCGCGACGACAAGGTAGATTTGGTGGTAACCGATTGGAACATGCCCAAGATAGATGGCCTGGGATTGTTAGAGAATATTCGCGCCAATAACAGGACCAAAGATATTCCGGTTCTGATGGTAACCGCGGAAGGCATGAAGGACAAGGTTATCATCGCAGCCAAGGCCGGAGTGGATAACTATGTAGTCAAACCGTTTACGGCAGAAACTTTGAGTGAAAAAATATCACAAACGTTCAAGCGAAGGGAGATTTGTTGATTTTGCCAAAGGAACGGATTGAGATTTTGGAGGGAAACTTTTCGGTGCGCTGTAGTCCGGAAGACTTGGATGCGAATATACTAGGCGTCAATATAGTTTCCAGTGCAGGCATACTTTTTGTGTTAAGTTGCACCAACAGTTATCTGGCCGGGCAGAAATTTGGTCCGAAGGTTCACTTTGAGCACGGGACCGGTGTTGTAGAATTGGCCGTGATTCCTGGCGTCCAGGATTTTCTGCTGCGCTGCCGGACATTAAGTATCAACAAGAAAGTCCGTAAAGCTATTTGGGATGGTCCGGAAGTTGCTCAAATCAATCTGCTCATCAAAAAGATTTGGAAGAACATGGACTTGGGAAAAAACGGGAAAAACGGCGGGATTGCAATCAGGGGACAGACGTTGTGAAAATTCTGGTTCGCGCTATAATAGGCGAAGACTGTGTCGCCCTGGAAGATGGTCGCAAACTGTACCATCGGATAGTTCAGGACATAAGGGCAGACCGTCCGGTAGAGCTTGATTTTGCCGGAGTGCAGGTATTCGCCGCGTCGTTTTTTAATTCATCCCTGGGTTTTTTGCTGCGGGACTTTGAGTCGTCAGAATTAAACCGACTGATCAGGGTGTCGAACCTCGCGCCGGCAGGGAGGACGGTGTTGGACCGGGTAGTCAAGAACTCCCGGCGTTATTACCAGGAGATGCGGGAAATGAAGCCGGGGAATCCGGTACTACGAGGAGTCAAACTTGGGAAAAAAGAACAACAAAAATATAGCATATTATAGGCGATGCCGGATCTTCCCGTTAACCGAGTTAACCGAGTCGGTGTTGCAGGACATGGGAAAAGAAGGGGCGATCATCCGGCGGCGGCTGGAACGGCTGGACGCTTTGATGTGCCGGCAGCCATATTTCCCGGAGGCGGCTGGTAAGGGAACAGGAACATATTGAGTTGGACCCAAAATCCCCCTATCTATGCCGACCTGCTGGCCGGCGTCCAATCTGGTGGCCGCTGGCGGTCGGTTTTGGTCCGGTGCTGTTGGCCGTAGTGGTTGCCTGGCTGTGGCCTTAGCGAGGCTGTCCGTCCCCGATCCCCGCCGTCGAACCGATGCCTGCACTTTGCGCAGGAAAATCCGGTCCATTTTTGTTCGACGGCGTAGCTCAGGCATTGATCGTAGTAAGGACACTTGAAGTTGCGGTCGGGATGGAAGGATAACGGGACCTGGACCGGATTTTTCAATACCTTCCTCTTCTTCCGGGCTATTACTGATTGCATCAACCTACCCGCCTAGCTCGGGCGATCTTGGCTACCTGGTCAAGAGCTTTTGCCGGAAAATAAACGAAAGCTTCGCCATCGACTAAATCAAGCTCGGCTTCCGGGACTTCCCGGGCAATACGCCGGGCATTTTTTATTCTAGGGGTTTCCAGGGCCAAGGTCACGGGATTTTCGCTGTGCAGATAGATCATGGCGTCCCGCTGGCAGGGAATGGCTTCGCGATATTTGCGAGTTGTGTGGTTCGCTACATTGACGGATTCATCCAAGATTATCAAGGAATAATCACCAAGTTCGGCCAAAGACTTCAAATTTCAAGCTCCTTTCAGTCGGATTAAATTTCGACTATCTTATATGATGCATGATCCTTCTTAACCATTCGCACAACCACCGAAACCTCGCGGCGCGGGTGCCCCCGGCTTTAGCCGTGGGGTGGTTGACTGCCGGACTTCTTTGCCTTGGGAGTCTAGGCGAACATGCTCACCATCCGGCAACCGGTTTCGGAGAACACCCGTGTTGTTTGCTCCCCGCCGCCCCTTCCGTCTTTGAAAGTTCAACCTTAACCGGATACAACTGCATGGATTCCATAAAGTTTTCCTCCTGGTTTTAATATTTTGAGGCACACTTTCGGCCTCAAGATTCAGTTACCTGTGTCCAATATACCGGGGGAAGCCGCAGCTCAATTGGGCGAAAACTACATTTTTAGGTATCTTTTTCGATTTTTACCTTTGGGGCGGTCGCAGCGGTTAACCGTTGGCGGCGGAAGTTGCAACCGATCTGGCGGCGGCTTCATGGGACTGTAATCATTCCTGGTTTTCCAAATAATTACAGGCTTTTTGTATATAAATCTAGTTTATTTATAGCTGTTTATAACATATAAAAAACAGTCTAAACTATTGACAATAACCGAGAAGATGTGATAGATTTTTAACGAGGATAATCAGGTTTCCCTGAAAAACCCCTCAAAAACGATCTTTTTCGGAGTACCGATATGAATTTAGGGGGATATAGAATACTTCCAGAAAATTACAATCTGGAGGTTTGTCATGAAAGGATTTGCTTATGAGTTCTTGTTACGCAGGAATTACGAAATTTTGGCTTTTCTGGCCTGGGTGATTGGCGGCCTGGGGGTGTACTGGTTGTATCTCAACGCCAGTTACCCCTTGTCGGTGCTGAAAATTACCGGAGTAGTCATCGGCTGTGCGGGCCTGTGGCGGGGAATCGAGGGCCTGGCCAAATTCAAGAAGAACAAGCTGCTGATCGGGAAAAAGCGCCGGCTCTGGATTACTTCATGGCGTGAATCTCTAACCAGAGCGGAAAAAAGTAAAAACGGTGGGAAGAAAACCCGGGGGACAGTGTGGTTTGGCCGGGGATTTCCCTGGACCCAGGAAGAGGTTCAGCAGGCCACGGAGATATTGAAGAAGGCGGACACTAAATTCTTGCAGGATTCGCGGGGCCGCTGGATTCATGGCATTGGCGTGGCGCTGGATAAAGAAAAAGACTTGACTGTCAAGGGCGAGTTGCTTGAAGGCCATACGCTGATTGTCGGCAGCACGGGTACCGGCAAAACGCGGTTATTCGACCTGCTAATTTCCCAGGCGATTTACCGCGGCGAGTCGGTGATCATTATCGACCCCAAGGGTGACGCCAGTTTGCGGGAGAACACCCGGCTGGCCTGTGAGCGTATCGGAGAAGGAGAGCGGTTTGCCTTTTTCCATCCTACGCCGTCGAAAAGCGGGGTGCGGATCGACCCGTTGAAGAATTTCCAGAAGGGTGAGGAACTGGCTTCCCGGGTGGCAGCGTTGATCCCCTCTGAGACTGATGCCGACCCGTTTACGGCGTTTGGTTGGATGGCGATTAATTCAGTAGTAGGCGGCCTGACCTATTTGGACGCCCGGCCCAATTTACTCAAACTGCGGCGGTATATCGAAGGAGGGCCGGACGAACTGGTGCGTCAGGTTCTTTATAAATTTTTTACCATCCATCAACCCGGCAAGACCCTGCCTCCCAAACTGGAGGATGTAGTCCGGCAATACCAGCAGTTACCGGAATTGGAAAAGGTCACCGAGGTGGACGGTGTGGTTAACCAATACCTGCACAACCGCGAGCATTTCCATAAGATGGTGGCTTCGCTGCTGCCGATCTTGAGCATGTTGACTTCCGGGGCGACAGGTTCACTATTATCGCCTGATCCCGACGATGGTGATCCGCGCCAGATATTGGACTCGGCCACGGTAATTGAGAAGAACATGGTGCTTTACATTGGACTGGACAATTTAAGCGACTCGACGGTGGGCAGCGCCATCGGGTCCATCATGTTGGCCGACCTGACTGCGGTGGCCGGAGATAGATACAAAAGATACGGTGACGGCCAGAAGCCGCCCTCGGTGAACATCTTTATCGACGAAGCCGCGGAGGTAATTAACGACCCGGCCATTCAACTGCTCAACAAAAGCCGCGGGGCTGGGTTCCGGGTAGCCATTGCCACGCAGACTTTGGCGGACCTGGAAGTGCGGACCGGCACTCAGGCGGGGGCCCGGCAGGCGATTGGCAACACCAACAACTGGATAGTGTTGCGGGTGATTGACGGAGAAACCCAGAAATACATTGCCGAGGCCTTACCCAAGACCGCAGTGAAATCGCTGGAGATGGGATATCGCAGTGCTTCCAGCAGCACCAGCCCT
>MUKC01000087.1 GCA_002049795.1 Desulfobacca sp. 4484_104
AATTTGGAAAATATTGTTATCATCATTGATGAGGTCCGTAAAGTGGCCCGCAAAGTTTGCGAGGCGCTCTGAGATTACCCGGGCGAACTCATGCTAGATAAAAGAACTGTCAGTCATTAGGTAAATACCTAGCCGCCAATCTCGACATAGACCCAGAAAACAGAAAATTGCGCTTAAGATCCCGTGATCAAACGCCCGGGGACAATTTTCTGAGCCAAGCCCCGCACTACCTGCCCTAGAGCCTTAGTGCGATGCGTCGGGACTCAGCCCAGAGGGATTCAGGTCGTGACAGTTCCCCTGCCTGGAACATAACTCCCAAAGTCTCCTGGAATCCTTGCAGCAAGGCATGAGATTCCAGAAGGATAGAACCGTGCTGCAAAAAAGACGGCCCGCGCCAGACCTGGGCGCTACCCAGAAATTTGCGGCCCTGCCAGGTAAGGTCGGCCGGGGTCGCCAGCGCAAAACAGGCAAAGGCAGTCCCCAATCGTACGGCCGCACCTGACTCCGCCATAATGCCCAGTCTCCTCAGCCCCGCTTTGAGACCCTGGGACAGACGGCGATAGACCAGGGTGGTCGAAACCGGAAATCCGTCCCGGGCCCCGGCTACCAGGCTGTAAGTCAGATCGCCGCCATGTAACACCGCCCGGCCGCCAGTCGGTCGGCGCACCACAACTACTCCCAGGTCTCGACAGGTTACATCGAGGGAATGGAGGGGCCATTTCTGCCCGGCTCCTAAAGATAGGGTTGGGGTTGACCATTGATAAAATCGCAGGGTTGGAGGGCCTTGGTCATTGGCATGTGAAGCTAACAGGGCTTCGTCCACCGCCAGATTCCAGTCCGCCGGGCAGGGGCCGTGGTCGAGCAAACGCCAGATTGCGGTCATGGCCCGGATCGCAGCTGCCTGGCGGCTACCTGGCGGCGAGCCCTGTTCGCAGAGCTGATCAACCGAACCCCTTTCATTTTTACGGTTAATTTCAGTGGTTTTTTTGTTCAAGCCTTAAATAACGCCTGTGCTTGGCCTCGGAAACTACCCTTCGATCTGGGCCTCAGCCTGCAAACGGTACGTTTCCCAAGCCTAGCGGCAGCCAGGCTTTGCTAAAATTGCACATCCAGTCGGGTTATCGCCGGATTCACCGCTTGGCGAGCTTCGTCGCTCATCTTCAAGGTCGGGGTGATCAATAAAATATGTTTTAGGTACTGATAGCCAAATCTGAGCAGCTCCTCATCATCGGTTTTAATACGGTTTTGTAACACCTGGCTGATCTCGAATACGCTCAGAAACGGGGTTTCGAACACGAATTGCCGAAATTGGTCCAGGTCATAGGCCACCATATAGAACAGTCGGCGGACGCGATCATTAATGACGATGCGGTCCTCGGGGTAGTCCATCAGCATCATGATCTTCCATTCCCGGTTCAGGTCGTCGTATTGATCAGCCCCTTGCTCATGCCGCCAGGCGGCCACCGTAGTCTCAGTGCCCTCACCAAAGCCCTGGCAGTGCTCTTCCTGGATATAGACATAAAACTCTTGTAAGCCATCCTGGGTCAGGACGCTGCCCTGACCCAGGGGATAATAGCGACAGGTGACCGGCCGGTCTTCGTAAACCTGACAACCCTCCGGTCCTACAAAAGGACAGCGGCCTTCCGGGTCCTGGCTCATGTCCAAAAAAATCTCCGGCAAACCTGATTTCGCATGGGTATCCTGGCGGGTATAACGCGCTAAAAACTCGCCGGAAGTAACACCTAAGCGCCGGCGCAGCCGTACTATATCATAAGGGGTCAATCTGATCGTCGTCTGGGCACAACAATGGGTAAAACAATCCAACCCCTTATGACAGTGAAATTTAAAGGGGCTGTCCAGCGACAGGTGGACCGGCTCGATTTCTTGTGGATTACCTGTGGTCATTTCTTCTCCTCTAAAACGTTAAGACAGATTTTATACCTGTTCTTTAAAACAGAGCATTGAGAAGAATGCCTCCGGCCCGGAGCAACGGGGCGCGTCGCCCCTTATTGCCGGATCTGGTCTGATCTCAAGCTCTGTATCCACGATAGTTTTCAGAATACTCAAATCATCAAGATTAGCTTAATGATTATTTAAGTAAATGTCAAAAGGTAAGGAATTCATGGTTCTAAAGGAAGATTTTGGAGCTCCTTGAGACGTTTATAACACTCCTCGACTTCCAGCCGTCCTTGCAAAAATTGGGTAAGAGTCAACAGGGCCGGATGTTCAGCGAAAAGACGATGCAGGCCGACTCGGTCGCCGAGTTCAGGAAAATTTATCTCAATCTGATATAGTTCCAATAGTTGGCGATATAATTCCTGCTGTTCAATTTCGGCCTGACGCATCTGGGCTTCGATCTGAAACATAAGCTTACGCCTTCGGGCCAGATAATTATCTCGTTCCTGGAATTCCTGGCGTTTATGCTCCAGCAGATGAAACTGCTGTTGGCGGGCCAAGTCGCTGAACTGGATAATCTTGCTCATAATATCCTCAGGTTATTTTTGTATTAAAAATTACCATCGCGGCTTGCGAATTCAAGCCAAAAGGAGTATTTTTTCTGGAAATAGACCGCCAGTTTCTCAAGAAAGGTAAAATCAGTGTTAGATTTCAGCAAATTTAATGGTCTAGTGCCAGCCATTGTTCAGGATTACCAGAGCGGCGAGGTCTTGATGTTGGGTTTTATGAATGCCGAAGCCTGGGAACTCACCCGGGCCACGCGTCGGGCCCACTATTATAGCCGGACCCGGCAGAAAATCTGGATTAAAGGGGAAACTTCGGGCCATATCCAGTTGGTCAAGGAAATCTACCTGGATTGCGATCAGGATTCGGTGCTCCTTAAGGTGGAGCAGGTGGGCGGGGCCGCCTGCCATAAGGGCTATCGGAGCTGCTTTCATAATCTAGTGGAGGGCCAGAGTTATCGCCCGGTCGGAACCAAGGTCTTTGATCCTAAGGAGGTTTATAAGTGAACAACCTGAAGCTGGGTATTCCTAAGGGTAGCCTGGAAAAAGCCACAATAGAACTGTTTAATAAATCCGGGTGGAAGATCTCAGTGAATGGCCGGAGCTATTTTCCGGATATCAATGATCCCGAGATCAGTTGCTCGATGTGTCGGGCCCAGGAAATGTCCCGCTACGTCGAAAACGGCACCCTGGACTGCGGCCTGACGGGCCGGGACTGGATCATGGAAAATGACTCCCAGGTGGTAGTGGTTAGCGATCTGATCTATTCCAAGACCAGCCCCAAGCCAGCCCGCTGGGTGCTGGCGGTCCCGGCGGAGTCCCCCGCTAAATCTCTAGAGGACCTGGCCGGCAAGAAGATCGCTACCGAACTGGTCAATTATACCAAGCGTTACTTTGCGGAACGCCAGATCCCGATTAAAGTCGAATTTTCCTGGGGGGCCACCGAGGCCAAAGTTGCCGCCGGACTGGTGGACGCGGTGGCCGAAGTTACCGAAACCGGCAGCACGATCCGGGCCCACGGCCTTAAAATCATCCATGAACTCTTTCAATCCAACCCGCAATTAATTGCTAATACCAAGATCTGGGAACAGGATGCCTGGAAACGGGAGAAAATTGAGCATATCGCCCTGCTACTGAAAGGCGCTTTACAGGCCGAAAAGATGGTGGGCCTGAAAATGAATGTCCCGGAAAAATATCTAGCTCCAGTGGTGGACATCCTCCCCTGTCTTCAGGCCCCTACCATTGCTTCGCTGTATAAAACCGACTGGTTTTCGGTGGAAGTGGTAGTCCATCAGGCTGAGGTGCGTCACCTCATTCCCCAACTGATCAAGCATGGAGTTACCGGGATTGTCGAATACCCCCTTAACAAGGTCATCTGATTTCCCTATCCAACATATCGCTCTGCTTGGAGCTGCCGGCCAATGTTTTATTAAGGCTGACGGATGTTCAAATTGTTAAATAAACTTTGGGGCACAGGTAGTGAACCTGTGGCCACGCGGCCCAATAGCATGTGGGGTTTTCTGTTTTTGGCCAAGATAATTAGAACAATCAGTATGTTATATACTTTGCGATTGCATTTCAGGGGGCATTTGGTATCAGGGGGTAGTCCCGTAAAATCTGGAATAATTGCGCTTCGCGGCCGCCAAAGAAGTGATCGGTGCCCGGCAGCACTACCATCACGGGCGGCGCTGACGACTTGGCCAGCAAGGCCTTTAAATCAGCCACCGGACACAGTTCATCCCGGTCGCCGACCACAATCAGGGTCAGGCCCGGCACCTGTGGCAAGATACTGAGGTCCATGACCGCCAGGGGTGGTGAGATCAACAAAGCTCCCGCGGCTTCGAGGCCATGGGCCAGGGCCTGAGTGGTTACATAAGCTCCAAAAGAATATCCCACCAGGTAACAGGGTCTGAGGTTATGCGCGACCAGCCACCCGAGGGCGGTGATTAGATCCTCCACTTCCCCCTGGCCGTCACCATAGGTACCCGAACTGCCACCGACGCCGCGAAAATTAAAGCGTAACGTTGCCCAGTCCCGGGCCCGAAAGGCCTGCCGGGCGGTCCAGACCACATTATTGTCCATACTGCCGCCAAATAACGGATGGGGATGGGCAATCACTACCCCACCGCCGGTCCCTGAGGTCCAACGTCCCTCTAAAGTCCCTGCCGGACCGGGAATCATGACTTTTTCTTCCATATTCCTCCCTGATTATGCTATCTTTGAGTACATGCCCAAATAATTATAGCATAACCGCGCATCCCTGGTTATGGTCAAACCTCGGGAGGTTCAACCCTAAACGCGCTTTAGGGTGCAGGTGTCTAACATGGCCTTACGCAATAAAGTCGGCGTTAAACTCATCGGCGTCAATTTATTGTCCCTGCTGCTGGCCCTGGTAGGACTTCTTTTGGTGATGCGGTTTTTGGCTACCAGACAGATTCTGGAATGGCACCGGCAACGGGTTGCCTTGGTGGCCCGTTTGGTTCTGGCGGAGTACCAGGAAAAAAACCAGAAAGTGGTCCAAGCCGCAGATTTATTGGCCAATACCCCCAGTTATGGGGAACTGTTGTTCCTTAATGATCTCGAATACTTGAGAATGTTGGCCACTCCGCAGATGAAAGAGGCCGGGCTGCATATCCTTACTTTTACCGACCGCCGGGGGGTAATCGTGGTGCGGGCCCATGCCCCCGGGGCTATCGGGGTTGATATTTCCGGTAATCCCCTGGTGCGGGCCGCCCTAAAAGGGAAGCGGGCCAGCCGGATGGCGCAATGGCAAGACAGCATTGCGCTGAGCGCCACCGCCCCGATATTTTATGGCAATGAGGTGGTAGGGGTCGTCCTCACCGGGATATTAATTGACCGAGGCTTTGTCGAATCCATTTCGCGCGGTCCCGGTGCGGAGGTGGCGATCTTTTATGCCAACCGGCCGATTGTCAACTCTTTTCATAATCTCCCGGAAGCCGCCTTCCAGGAATTAAAATTGGGCAAAGATCGGGCCGCTACGGCTGAACAAGAATCGGCGCGGGTGCAAAGCATCGTTTTGGGAGACCAGACCTATACCATTACCTATTTGCCTCTGGAACAGGAGGAAAGGCCCTGGGAAGATCTGATTGTCGTGGGCATCAGCCACAACGAGGTCGCCAATACCAGGCTAACCTTGAATTTAGTTATCTTTGGGGTCGGTGGCGGCTGCGCCCTTCTGGGGATTTTTCTTAGTTTTCTCTTGTCCCAGGGCCTACGGCGGCAGATTGCCCATCTGGCGGAAGGCACCCGGAAGGCGGCCTGCCAGGAACTGGTGGGCGATATCCCGGTGACCAGCACTGATGAATTAGGAGAACTGGCTAAGTCTTTTAACGCTATGACCCGCGCCTTGCGGGAAAAAACCCAGCTTCTTCAGGAGGAACGCGACCGCATCGCCGCCAATGCGGATTTTATGGCCATGATCGTGCATGATATCAAGGCCCCACTGACCGGAGTGCGCCTGACCATCGAGGCTCTCCAGGACGAAACTTTGCCTCCGGAAGTGAACCGCAAATTACAGGGCATCCTCAAAAGTAGCGAAGGCTTGCTGTTGCATGTCCATAATGTCCTGGATGTTTCCCGGTTCGAGTCCGGACATCTGGACCTGCAGCCGGAGATTCTACTGCCAGGCATGGTCATCAACCGGATAATTCAACATTATGCCGAAATTGCCCAACATCAGGGAGTCGATCTCCGGGCTGATCTGCCTCCCGGCCTGCCTCAGATCTGGGCTGACGAGCGTTATCTGGAACGGGTCTTGTTTAATCTAATTGCCAATGCCCTGGAGGCCACTGCGGCCGGAGGCCAGATCCGGGTGCTAGCTCAGAGAGGGAACCCGGATTCATGTGCGCTTGCCGACCGCTCCTGCCGATCCCCCTGGTAACGCTCAATAAATGAATCTAGGCCCAGCGGACCACTAGAGATGCCCGGAGATCGAGAATTATCAATAGGTTTAGTAAATTTCTTTAACTTCTAACCTATTGATGTTTGGGATTTATTCTGGTATTATGGATTTTGAGGCCACACCGTGAGTGTAAAGATTCTGGTGGTAGATGATGATCAACGGACCAGGGAAGCTCTAACCGCGATCCTGAGACGGGCCGGCTATGAGGTAACACCGCTCGACTCCGGAGACCGGCTGGAGGAAAACCTGCGGACCGAGCGCTATACCGGGGCAGTGATCGACTACCATCTGCCTAGCCGCAACGGTCTGGAACTGGCCCAATCCGTAAGAGAGATGTTGCCTGACTGCCAGATTATCTTGATTTCTTCGGAATTTCGACCCCTTAAAGACGCCGGCGCTTCCTCTCGGGTGGTCAACTGGTTCATCCCCAAACCTTTTTCTAAAAACACCTTTTTGCGAGTGATTGGCGAACTCTGCCCTCTCAAGCCGGAGTAATATCTTCTCAGGGCGCGGTGGCCATTTTCATCTAATTCAGAAAAATGCCTAAATTCAGGTCTAGCCATATTTCGTCGGCCAAGCGGCTCATGTCTTCTCAACCATCAGGAACGGCCCTGCCTTCCCGGGTTGGGGCTTTTATTCAGGAACATCAGATGCTGCAGCCCGGCGACCGGGTGCTGCTGGGGGTCTCCGGCGGTCCGGATTCCATGGCCCTGCTGCATCTGCTTTATGGCTGGCGAGAGCGCGGCCAGCTATCGCTAGGCGTCGTCCATTTTGACCACGGTTTAAGAGGCCGGGAATCACAACAAGAGGCACTCTTCGTGGCCGAGCAGGCGGCTAGGCTGGGACTGCCGGTCTATCAGGAGCGAGGAGAGGTCCGCCACTACGCCCGGAGCCACAAACTTTCTCTGCAGGTCGCGGCCCGGCAGCTTCGTCTGGCCTGCTTTGAGCGGCTGCGGCAGGAAAAGGATTATCCAAAATTAGCGCTGGGCCATACCGCCGATGATCAGGTGGAACTCTTCTTCCTGCGGCTGCTGCGCGGGGCTGGCCCGGAAGGCCTGAAAGGCATGTGGCCCTGCAGTCCCTCGGGGTTGGTCCGCCCGTTATTGGGAGTGACCAAGGCCGAGATTCTGGCCTGGCTGGCCCAGGAAGGTCTGCCCTATTGCCAGGATTCCAGCAATTTTAGTTGCCAATACCGCCGCAATCAGATCCGCCTGGAACTGCTGCCGCAGCTGCAACGGCAATATAATCCGCGCCTTAACGAGGCCATCTGGCGCACCCAGACCCTCCTTCAGGAACAGGAAGACTATCTGGCCAAGGAAACCGAGCGGCAACTGGCAGGGTTGACCCAAGTAACGGCAGCCGACCGACTAGATCTGGACCTAAAGCGCTTACGGGAATTACATCCCTATTTACAAAAACGGGTGCTGCGCTTGGCCTTAGGCCGGATCAGCGCTGAGCTGACCGGACTCACCTATCTCCATCTCCAAAACGCCCTGGGGCTCTGCCACCATCGCCTGCCGTCGGGAGAAATTACCCTGCCCGGCGGTTGGCGCTTGATCCGTGCCGGGAACCGGCTTGAATTAGAGCGGCACCGGCCACCGTCATTGCCCCGCGGCGCCTTGGTCCTGCCCGCCACTGACCACGGAAGTTTTCCCGGCTTCGGCTGGCTGCTGAAGTGGACCACCTATGCGGCTAGCGCGCCGGTTGATTGCTCCACTCCACCGGAGATGGCCCGCCTGGATAGAAATAAGGTGCAATTTCCGCTGATTTTGCGTTGCCTGCAGCCCGGTGACCGCTTTCAACCCGCTTCTCGGGAATAAAGGCGTCATTGCCGGGGCGGAGTTTAATCGGACTAATGGCCAATTGGTTGTCATTTAATAACACATTTCGCTTTGCCCTTGAAAAGCTTCGATTTTTCTGTTATTCCTAAAAAAGTTTACTTATAACCTACGAGGCGGTAACGAAAGTTTTTGGGGAAGGCCCGGACGCAGTTATTGCCATTGATAGAGTCAGCTTCAGCATTGATCGGGGGCAGGTGGTCATCTTCCTGGGGCCTTCCGGATGTGGCAAGACCACGCTGCTGCGGCTGACCAACCGGCTGGATTCCCTGAGTCGGGGTAACATATATATTAACTCTCAAAATATTCGGGACTTAAATCCGGTAAAACTCCGCCAGAGCATCGGCTATGTTATTCAGGAGGTCGGTCTGTTTCCCAATAAGACCATTTTTGACAATATTGCCGTGGTCCCCAAGTTATTAGGGTGGAATAAGGAGAAAATCCGCAAGCGGGTAGATGAACTTATGCACCTTACTCGGTTGGAGCCCGACCTATACCGGCGCCGCTATCCTGCCGAACTATCCGGCGGTCAGCAGCAGCGGGTCGGAGTGGCCCGGGCGCTGGCCGCGGATCCCGAAATTTTGCTGATGGACGAGCCTTTTGGAGCTATCGATCCCATCAATCGGGAACAGATTCAGAATGAATTTTTAAACCTCCAGGCCAAGATGAAAAAGACGATCGCCTTTGTTTCACACGATATTCACGAAGCCCTTAAGATGGGGGATAAAATCGCCCTCTTCAATCAGGGCCGGCTGATTCAATACGACACTCCGGAAGTTATCCTGACCCGTCCCAAAAATAAATTTGTCGCCAATTTCGTCGGCGCCGATCGGGCCTTAAAAGTCCTGGGCCTGTTGCATGTCAGAGACATCATGAACTGCTCCCCCAGCAATATCGTCGATGCGGCCCAGACCGCCCCTGAGGTTTTAAAAATGCTGGAGCAAAAAAATCTGCGTTACGCCATTGTCTTAGCCCAAGGCAAACCCGTCGGTTATGTGACCTCCCAGGACCTCAAGTACGAACAGGGTCTCTGCCAGGAAGTGGCGCGGCCCTACCCGCTATGCTTAGAACAAGGCACATCA
This sequence comes from Desulfobacca sp. 4484_104, assembly GCA_002049795.1. Taxonomy (GTDB): domain Bacteria; phylum Desulfobacterota; class Desulfobaccia; order Desulfobaccales; family Desulfobaccaceae; genus Desulfobacca_B. The sequence continues at coordinate 9,302 of MUKC01000087.1, forward strand.
GTCCACGAAGCCCTGTCTCATATGCTGATGCATGATCTCACCACTTTTTGTGTGATAAATGACCAGGGAGATTTGGTCGGCACCGTGACCTATAAAAGCATCCAGAAATCCCTTCAAGATTTTTTTGCGGATGACGCCGAAGCACAATAACCAGGGCAGCCGTTGAGCACTTTTGATTTTATCATCAATAACTACCGGCAGGTTATCTATCTGATCGGGGAGCATGTCTGGATCGTCAGCCTGGCCCTGGCCCTGGCCACTTTAATTGGGGTGCCGCTGGGGATGGTGATTACTCGGCATAAAGCCCTGGCCGCCAGGGTGATCAATGCCGCCAACATTTTGATGACCATTCCTTCCATTGCTCTGTTCGGCCTTATGCTTCCGGTGCTGTCCCTGGTGGGGCATGGTTTGGGTAAAGTTCCGGCGGTTACCGCGCTGGTGCTCTACAGCCAACTTCCCATTATCCGCAATACCTATACGGCCATTCAAAACGTCCCCCCAGCCGTAGTAGATGCGGGCAAGGGGATGGGCATGAGCCGCTGGGAGTTACTCCGAGAAGTGCAGATACCGATATCTATTCCGGTGATTCTGGCCGGGCTGCGGACCGCCGCGGTGATGAGCATCGGCATTGCTGCCATCGCCGCCTATATCGGCGCCGGGGGCTTGGGGGTTCTGATTCAGCAAGGCATTGATCGGGTCCACCAAGAAATGATCCTTAGCGGTGCCCTCCTGGTGTCCGTCCTGGCTTTGGTAGTGGACGGCGGGATGGCCTTGATCGAAAGATTGGTTACCCCCAGAGGGATTAAAATTCAGCAACCGCGGCCGAAATGATCAGAATTTTATTCAAGGTCAATAGATTTTTCCTGATCATGGTTATTTTTGGGGCCGGAGTCGCGGCACAAAGAACAGGCCTGATCGACTACTTTTTTGATCCATTTGAATATCCGATTTTTATAAAACTTCTCGGGCAACATCTTTATCTGGTGGGCTGTAGTATGGCGATAGCTACCGTTACCGGCCTCAGCGTAGGGATACTATTAACCCGACCGCGGTTCAAGAGATATGCCGGGGTGGGTATGTATATAGTTAGTCTGGGCCAGACTGTTCCCTCCCTGGCGGTCATCGCCCTGGCCATGAGTTTTTTGGGGATTGGCGCCAGATCGGCGATTTTGGCCCTGAGCCTGTATTCCATATTACCGATCGCCAGAAATACCCTGGCGGGAATCGTTGCCGTTCCTCCCGCCCTGATTGACGCGGCCCGAGGTATGGGAATGCCCCCCGGGCGCCTATTGCTGGAGGTGGAACTGCCTAATGCCATGAAGGTTATCATCACCGGCTTCCGGGTAGCCCTGATTATCAATATCGGCACGGCCGCCTTAGCCTTTCTGATCGGGGCCGGTGGTTTAGGCGACCTGATCTTCTCGGGCATCAGTCTCATGCAAACCGATAAGTTGCTGGCCGGCGCCATCCCGGTAACCCTGATGGCCTTAATCGGCGACTTTCTCTGTGAACTTTTGGGGCTGTGGCTGATTCCTCAGGGACTGCGGTTAGAAAAACAGTGAAAGGGGAAGCCTCTATGTCATATTTGCTAAAAACATATCTTTGCCTTTATTTTTGCCTGTGGCTGCTAGTTTTTTCGGGTAACGGTTGGGCTGCCGATAAGAGGCTGATTATCGGCGGGAAAAATTTTACCGAACAATATATCCTGGCGGAGATCGCCAAGATCTTGTTACAGCAACATGGTTTTGACATAACCTTGAAAACCGGCGTGGGATCCACCCTGTTACGCCGGTCCCTGATGAGCGGCCAGGTTGACCTGTATTTTGAATATACCGGAACGGCTTACACGGTTTATCTAAAACAGAAAGACCGGGCCATCATGGCGGACGCCGAGAAGGTATTCAATTTTGTGCAACAGGCCGACGCCAAACGAGGCCTGGTGTGGCTTTTTCCCCTTAAATGCAACACCACCTATACTTTAATGATGCAAGCGGCTCATGCCCAAGGTCTGGGCCTGGCCTCGATCGGCGATCTGGCCCGGTATGTCAACAAAAACCCCCAGGCCCTGATTTTTGGGATGAATGCTGAGTTCTGGGGACGCCCGGACGGGTTTAAACGCCTGATGCAGGACTATGGCTTCCGGGTACCTATCGGCAAGATCAGGAAAATGACCACCGGCCTGTGTTATACGGCCTTAAAAGAGGGTCAGATCCATGTATCCATGGGCTTTTCCACTGACGGTCGGATTGCGGCCTTTGGATTTATCAACCTCGACGACAACCAGAAGTTTTTTCCAGTGTATAACCCGGCTCCGGTGGTCCGCGGCCCGGTTTTGGATAAGTATCCAGAAATTCGACAGATCCTTAAAATAATGAGCAAACTCAGCACGGAGGATATGCAGCAGTTAAATAGGTCTGTGGACGTGGATAAGATTTCAGTCCAGCAGGCGGCGCTTAACTGGCTAAAAAGCAGCGGTTGATTTGGGCTAGGTGGATGAGATGTGCTCATTAGCGTGACGGCAAGAAGCAGAGGGGACCGTTGCGCAAAGCACAGGAGGACAGTAATATGCAGCAAAATCGGCGAAAGCGAGAACGGCGGTGGGTATCCTTAATCATCTGCGCGGCCCTCGGTTTAATGAGCTCTGGTATCGCGTGGGCCGGTTTCTGTAATTGGGGCGGCCCGGGTATCTACCCACATTTAACCCCCCGACAGGTTGGCCAGGTCTTTGATCTCAAACAAAGATTCATGAACGATACGGCGGGCTTACGCAAAAACATGGCTGTGAAGCGGGCCGAAATGGTCGAGCTCTGCCGCGTTGCCGAGCCTGATCTGGCCAGGATCAAGGCCAAAGAAAAGGAAATCAATGCCCTACGGGAACAGTTGCAAGAGAAGCAATGGGCTTTTTGGATGGAAATGCGGCAGTATTGTCCTAAAAAGCCGGATGGGACGATAATCTCACCGCCGCCGGGCATGGGTCCCGGGCCGTACCGATCCTGCTGGTAGAATTAGAACTTTTAGATAATTCTCATCCGGAAACTCCCCCGGCCCCGGTCTATACACCCACCAGGAGCGGGGAAGTTTCCGGATAAATCCTAGCCTAACGGTAAAACAACCGTCACCCAGGTTTCGCCGGGCTGACTCTGGATCTTAATCTCGCCCCCATAAGGATTCAATAAACGTCGGGCCATATACAGGCCTAAACCGGCGTGCGGTCTTTCTGGGCTATCTTTGGTAGTAAAAAACGGCTCGAAGAGGCGGGACTGCACCTCAGGCGCCATACCGACCCCGGTATCGCCGATCCGAATGATGCGGTGTCGTTCTTGCCAAGCAGTTTCGACCGTCAGCACCCGCAACTGGACCAATTCCATGGCTTCCAGGGCATTATCTACCAACAGGCGGAAACTTTGGCTGAAATCGATATAGTAGCCTGCAATCGGCGGCAGGTCCTGATCAAAGTAATAACGCTTGTCAACCATATGTTTGAAAAAACGATTGGCCTCGTAGAGTTCCAGTTCGTCCCGCAGGATGGCATTGAGGTCGAATGATTGCCGCCCGCGTTCATCCTCGTGCACCCCTTGTTGGATAATCAGTTGGGCCAGCTGTTGCAGTTTTCTGATCTCGTCAAGCAGTTGTCTGGTTTTATCTTGCCGATATTGATAGTATTTTTCCCAATCGGCCTGTAATTCTGGGGTAAGCCGCTTCGCCAGCTTGTTCTTTTCCTCGTCGTCCTTCCGCTGGAGTAGTTCGCAGTAGAGGGACAGGACTTGCAGCGGAGTATTGAAGTTATGGACGATGCCGGTGCAGCGCTGGCCCACCGCCGAATGCCGATAATATCGCACTAATTCCAACCATAAGCGCTCATGCTCGTCCATTTTTACTCCCTAGCGCAACATTGCTCCTACCTGAGGATAAATCAGATATTAAAGATCTTGCCCCGCAGCAATTGACGTTGCCAGTAAAATACAAAACTGAACAGGTGTTCCCGATCCGCCTTGGTCATATTAATAAATCTGATGCCGACCTGTCGGTCATCCTCCTGGTCGGTCCAAACTACCCGACCGAAAATTTTCTGGACTTGGCAAGGGTGGCTAGGAAGGAGAATGGCTAGCTCCAGTTCTTGTCTGGCCGGCAAAGATGTGTCCCCATAAAGGCGCAGGCCATCTACACTTAGATCGAGGGTTTCTCCGAGGAAGACCTTGTGCTCGGTTTGCTCGCGGCTTCGTTCTGGCTCACCAGGCTCATCCGGTCGTGCTTGAAGCTGGTCGGATAGGCGGAGGTTACTAAACAAGTGGTCTAAGGTCCAACTACAAATAAAAGATGGCCGGGGGTTAGTCTCAGTCGGAGGAGTGGTCTCCGCCTGAAGCAGATTGGGGCTGGTTGTAGGCGGTAGCAGACGATAATAGACCGGCAATCGACAGGGCACGCGATAACTGCGGCGTCCTTCCTGGCCCTGAAAAGGATAGAGCCTCGGATCAAGCTGATTAGCCAGTTGCATTTACGGCCTCCCGATGATCAGAGTGACGGTGAATTGAGCGGATCTACCAGGGGACGCTTTGGAGAAATCAGAGTCAGATTGGGGCTTGCCGACAAAGACACCGATCTCAGGTTGGGGACATTACGGTTTTTAAGCTTGGCCCGATAGAGGGCCTGGTCCGCCTGACGTACCAGTCCGGCTTCGCTGTCTTCGGACAGCCGCCGGTTATCAGCCAGACCGGCACTCACCGTTACCTTAATTGCCATCCCATTGGAAAAATTTTCCTGCTGGAAGCGCAACCGTAAGCGTTGCGTCAGCTTCATGGCTTCCTTGAGCGAGGTATGCGGCAAAATCAGGGCAAACTCATCACCGCCATACCGGGTCAGGATGTCTGACTGTCTGATTTCGTCTTTCAAGACCCCGGCCACTTGCTTAAGCACTTCGTCCCCGACGGGGTGTCCGTAGTGATCATTGATCATTTTGAATTGATCAATATCCAAGAGGAGTAGTGAAAGCGGATAACCGTAACGTCGGCTGGCGGAAAACTCCTTGCTCATGTGGTAGTCAAACATACGGCGGTTCATCACCTGAGTCAGTGAATCATATTCCGCCAAGGTGCTCAGATGCTCATGGTCTAGGGCATTTTTCATGGCCATGGCTATATAAGGACTTAAGGTGCGCAGTAATTTGCCATGAGAGGATGATAAGTTTATAGGTTGATCTCCACCCAGGACCACCAGACCTACCGGGACATCGGCGATTTTCAAAGGGAGATGTTTTAGATAGCGTGGTAGCCGGGACAGACGCCATGACGTCGTCGAGGCCCGGAAAAATTTAAATTCCAAGGAAGCCCCTGGCCAGGGCAAGTGGTAGGGGTGCCATCGCTTCAGCTGACGCAGAAAGATTTCCTGGCCCACTGAATCCAACTCACTAGAGAGAAAAATTTTTCTGTTATCCGGGGCTTGATACCAATCCAGACCAAGGAAAGTAAAATTAACCAAGTGGGCTAATCCTTTAGTGATGACCGCGGCCAATTTAACCGGGGACAGAGTAGTAGTAAGGGAATAGCTAAAAGAATTGATAAAACTTAAACTTAGCTTTTGTTCCAAGAGGCGTCCCCGTTCGGCCCGGAGACGGTGCGTTTGTTGCTGTAGGCGTTGATTAGCCTGGCTTAGTTTTTCCGATAAATTCAAAATTTCAAGAAAAACCTGGTGGTTCTTCCGTCCCTGGCTTAAAGCCGGCAAGAGTTTTTCTTCGGTCACTGGTTTCATCAGGTAGGTATAAGCTCCCTGGTGGATTAACTCAAGCACCCATTCCGGAGAGGGGTTGGAACCCATAAATATGATGAACCCGTCCCGATCCAGACTTTGCCAAAAGTGCAGCAATTCGAGGGGGGGGACATGGGGAAGATGATCATCACAAATTACCACAGCGAACTCCTGACTGACCACCTGACGCCAATTCTCAGTCTCGGTAGTCAGGGTCTGGACCTCAAACCCGCGAGCTTGAAGCCAGGCCCTAATCAGAAACGACATGGTTTCATCTTTATCAATAATCAATACCCGCCCCTGGAATGGTTTCGATATCGGCATCACTAGCGCCCCTAAAATATATTTTTGTTTCTTCTATGCACAAAACATGCCATCTGTCTCGGGGGGACAATAATGCAAGGTAGTTTCAAATTGCTGGTTTATAGAACCCTCGGCAAGTATAGACTTTTAGCCAGATTGGGTATCAAACCCCTAAATTTAACACCTCCGGGCATGGGTTTTTAAGCTTATCGGGCAGGAGATTTTGGCCTAGCGTGATAGTTGATCAACTAACAGATTTGCCTAGTTTGCCAATATTTTGACGGAGGGCAGGAGGGTGAGGTAGGAGGTTAGAAGCTTGGAAAGAAACAGGGGGGGTTTCAATAATTTTTACAAAGGGGCGGGTTAGCTCAGGGTCGAACTGGCTACCGGCATTGGCCAAGATCTCGGTCAGGGCTGCTTTCTGATCCCTGTGGCCCCGGTAGGGTCGATCCGAAGTAATGGCATCATAAGCATCTGCCAGGGCCAGAATACGGGAGAGGAAAGGAATCTCTTTGCCGGCTAGCTGGGACGGATAACCCTGACCATCCCAGCGTTCATGATGATGGAGGATAATGTCCTTCTCCGGGGTGAGCAAGGCTAGCGGTTCGACAATCCGTTCTCCTACCAGGGGGTGAGTTCGGATAATCGACTGTTCCTCCTGATTTAGTTTCCCGGGTTTAAGGAGTATCGCGTCTCTGATACCCACCTTGCCGATGTCATGTAATAAACCGGCAATCCGGATGGCATCAAGGTCCTCCTGCGGCAGGCTCAATTCTTGGGCGAAGCGGAGGGCTATCTGAGTTACCCGTTCCGAGTGTTGGCAGCTATAAGGATCACGAGCTTCCAGAGAATTGACCAGGGCTCGCAAGGTTTCATAATGTTTCAGAACCGCACTTTCATAGAGGGCGGTATTTTCTATGATCAGGGAAGCTCGCTCGGCCAACAGGTTTAACATTAAGACATCATCGGCATCGAAATTGCGTTCGGGGTTATGACTGACCACCAGCACCCCGAAGAGTTCGCCGCGCACCCGGAAAGGCACGGCGAGGCCGATCCTCTCAATCTCCTGACTTAGATCGCCATTTTTTTGACGCTTGATGAACACCGAGGTCTGATGTTGGACAACTTGTCGGCTTGCTTTTAATAAACTCGGGTTTAAATCACCAGTCCCCAGACTAGCAATGGGTTCTAAGTGCCGATGATCCTGGTCAACCAAGAGAAAGTAGGCCAGGGTGCCATTAGTTAGATCTAAGGCCATTTGCAGAATTTTAGTATAGAGCTCATCGGTCTGGCCTACCTCTGCCAAACTGGTGAGGATCTCACAGAGGATCCGTTGTTCTCGGGTCAATTTACCTATTTGCCCGTGCCCACCTTGCATAAGCTCTTTTTCACATCTTTGGTGACGTAGAGTTAAATTTGGGGTTTGGACCGTTTTCTCGATTTTTAACTTTACTAAAACATTTTGGAGCTCTTTTAAGCCGACCGGTTTGGAGAGAAAATCTGCGGCTTGGTGTCGCCAAGCCGACAGCACTAGCGAATAGGAGGGCTGGCCCGTGACGATTACTACTTGAACATCTTGATACCGTTGCCGGATATGTTCCAGTAGTTCCAGGCCGCTAAGCTCGGCCATATTCTGATCTAGAAAGGCAAAAGCAATAGGGGTTTGATGCAAAATTTTTAAGGCTTCAAAGGCATTAGCGGCCGGGATAACATTATATTCCTCACCCGTGGCCTGGATTAAGGCTACCAGAATGGCCAGCACTTCGGGTTCATCATCGACTACCAAGACATTATATTTTTTTTCCACGTTATTTCGCTATCTAAGGGCCAAGGGAAGGTACAATTTAACCACCAGGTGTGGTCCACGGAGAGGCCACAGAATGATTACCCCCTTTTCTGCCCGGCTAACCGCTGGCCTGGTCGGAGACCCAGGTAGATTGACTGGTATTATGGTCCCAGCATTATGTTGATATATTCATTTATCGGCATCTTAGAAGGACATCTTTAAGACTGCTAAATAGATTATAGTCACGGCAGGCTAACCCGCAATAGATCCTGTGGTTGGGCGAGATAGATTTGGTGCATTGGCCAGCGGCAATCGAATAATGCAGCGCGTCCCCCGATCGACTTCGCTCTCGATGGCGATTTCTCCCTGATGTTGTTCGATGATCTGTCGGGAGATGACCAGCCCCAAGCCCGTCCCCTTCTCTTTGGTAGTAAAAAAGGGGTTGAACAACTCCTTTTGCACCTCGGGCGGGATGCCCTGGCCGATCGTTAGCCACGATGCCGTCAATGGAAATTCTTATGAGGTGGCTTTCAAATTCCAGCCGATGGCGCAGTTCCTGTTCTAGTTGGCGTTTGGTAGTAATATCCCGAAACACCCCAACCACCATCAGAGGGGTTACCCGTCCATCCTCTTTAAGGGGATAGAACATGGCTTCGTAGGACAACTTTTTCCCTTCCCAATTGCGGGTCAAGATGGTCTTCTGGGTTGTACCTAAAGACAGGGTATTTTCTAAAGGACATTGACCCTGAGCCGCAGTGCACGGCTCATGGAAAGGCCGTGACATTTCATAACAGAGTTTACCGATGATCTCTTCCCGCCGATAGCTGAAGTGCTTTAAAAATGGTTGATTAACATAAAAAATCCGGCGTTCCTGGTTGACCACCAGGATATAGTCATCTTCAATGCTATCCAGAATCTGGCAAAATAGCCTTACTTCTGTTTCCACAATCAAACCTTGGCTAACGGCCTGCTGGAGGTAAACTTCACCGCGAAAACAAGGTGACCGACGCCACCTCAATCTGTTGTTCCTTTTCGGCCTTTAAAGTGGAGGTCGGGGTGTCGCCGTAATCATGTCCGGGCCAGATAATGGTCTCCTCCGGCAGTGGCAGCAGCTTGTCCTGGATGGATTGGATCAGCGTGGCCAGAGAGCCGCCGGGCAGATCGGTGCGTCCTGCAGCCCCGACAAAAAGCGTGTCGCCGGTAAACAGATGCCCCGGCGTATATAAACAGATTGATCCGGGAGTATGGCCGGGAGTATGGAGTACTTGGAGTTCCAGGTCTCCCAGAGCCAGCCGCTCATCATCCTGCACTTTGAGATCAATGGCCGTTAAGGGTGGAAAACCCTCCGCCTCAGCGGCCTGCTGCATGTCGGGAGTGGAAAAGAACTCCCAATCCAGGTGATGCATGACCGTCTGGGCCCCGGTGGCTTGTCTCCAATACTCGTTTCCGGCCGTATGGTCGGGATGACCATGGGTATTAACAATCCAGCGGATCTGGAGCTGATGGCGTTGGATTATTTCTCTAATGGCGTCTGACGCGGCCGCCGGATCGATCAACAAGCCGGTGCGGGTGGGGGGGCAACCCAATACATAACACAACACCTGCATGGGCCCTACTTCAACAGCCTCGACAATAAGTCCCATCGATATCCCTCCTGGCAGTCGGCACTGTAAGATTTCGGTAAAATCAGGCTGGCCGGTCAATGTTTCCTGAATTCCGACCCTAACCTTCCCCCGTTGAATCAACATCATAACTCTTTTGTGTTTGCCGACCAACTTAAATTTATCCCCCGCGCCATAGAATAGATACATTTACCAAAGAAAATGATATATTAAAACAAATGTTGAAAACAAACTTGGTTGGAACCTGATTTTATGTCACTTTGTCATTCGGAGTCTGACTGTCCCGAACCCCAGATAATTCCCCGTCCGGAACATTCGATTTCTCGAGCCCAGATCGATGTCGAAGCTCTCAAGGTTTTATACCGTCTGCATCACCAGGGCTACCAAGCCTATCTGGTCGGAGGAAGCGTGCGCGATCTGTTATTGGGGAAAAAACCTAAAGATTTCGATATAGTTACCGATGCACATCCCGGAACCATCCGCCGTCTGTTTCGCAATAGCCGGATTATTGGCCGTCGGTTCCGATTGGTCCAGGTTTTTTTCCGGGGCGGCAAGGTAGTCGAGGTTTCTACTTTTCGGCGACGTTCCGAATTTGACGCGGCGGCAGAGATGCTGGCTCCGAACAATACCTTCGGAACGCCGATTGAAGATGCCCGACGTCGAGACCTCACTATTAACGGCCTATTCTATAATATTGCTGACTTTTCTGTGGTTGATTACGTGGGTGGTTTGGAAGACCTGCGGTTGGGCCGGATTCGGGTAATCGGCCCGCCCGAGGTTCGTCTCCGGCGTGATCCGGTGCGCATGGTCCGGGTTATCCGCCACGCGGCGCGCACCGGATTTACCATTGATCCCGCGGTGTGGGCCGAGATTCAGGCCCAACGCCATCTGATTCGGGTCTGCGCTCCGGCCCGGGTACGCGATGAATTAATCAAGGATTTTCGCAGCGGCGCGGCCCGCGCTTTTATTGAGATGATGATCGACAGTGGCTTGTTGGCGGCCATCTTCACGGCTTGGGAACCAGAGCTCAACCCTGAATCCCCAGACGGACGGACCCGACAAAAGTTGCTAGAGTTTTTTCACCAGGTAGATAAATTAACTAAGGCCGGATATGTCCTGAGCGAGGCCTTCTTTTGGGCTGTCTTATTTACTCAATTTCTGGAAGGGTGTCCCAGTCCTGCCGAAGCGATCGATTATCGCGCCTGGGTCCAAGAAAAGGTTTTGGAACTACTTAGCAATATGGAATTTCCCCGTAGCCGTCGGGATGAGGTTTGTCTAATCCTGGCCATCGAGCAATCTCTGAAACAGAGCCTGGAGCGGGGAACCCGTATTCCACCCAAGCTAAAACGCCGTTCCTGCTACTTTGAAGCCTGGTTACTTTATCAACTCAAACGGGCTCCTGCGGATGCTGCCGTGGCGGAGCTCCTGCCCACTAAAACTGAACTCCGGGCTCCAGCTAAACGTCCCCCCCGCAAGCGACGGCGACGCCGGAGTGCTCGACCCTCTGTTCATAAGAAAACCGATTCACCGACCCGGACCTAAGGCCCATAAACCATCGTAAATCGCTTCAAAGGTAGTAATATCACTGGCTTCTTGAGCTGAAAGAATTAGGGAGACGCTGTAGTGAAAATTGTTATCGTGGGTGCCGGAGAGGTAGGATTCCACATCGCCCAGCGGCTGGCCTTGGAAAACAAAGAAGTGGTGGTCATCGATAAAGATCCCGAAGCCCTTAAACGGGTCAGCGAGCATCTGGATGTCCAGATTCTCCAGGGTTCGGGTTCCAATCCCCAGGTGTTGGAAGAGGCGGGCATTAAAAGTGCCGAAACGGTGCTGGCAGTCACCAATAGCGACGAAGCCAACCTGATCGTCTGCTTTTTTGTCAGCTTTCTGGCGCCGGGTATTCCCAAAGTGGCCCGCATCCGCAGCGAGGAGTATAATGCCTACCGCGAGGCCTTGGCCCAAGATCCCCTCAATATCACCATGGTGATCAACCCCGATGTGGAGGTGGTTAACTCGGTGCTCCGCTATATGAGCGCTCCCGATGTGGAAGAAATCAATGAGTTTGCCGGGGGCCGCATTGTGATGGTAGGGAAATACTTACAACCAGACAGCCCGTTAAAGGATCTCAGGCTAGTGCATCTCCCGGAAAAGATAGGTAGAAAACGTCTTATTATTGCCGCCTTGATGCGCGAGGGCCAACTAATCATTCCAAAGGGAACTGATAAGATCAAGGCCCATGATCTGGTTTATGTGGTCTGTGAAAAAAAGGACCTGGAGCAAATTCTCAAACTCTTTGGCGGCCAGGTACATTCCCTCAGAAACATCTTGATTGTCGGCGGCGGTAAAATCGGCCTGGGACTGGCTACGGCCCTGGATAATAAACACTATAATACCAAATTAATCGAATCCGACCCGGAGCGCAGCCAATACCTGGCCGCCCGGTTAAACCGCGTCATCGTGCTGCACGGGGACGGCACTGATCAGGAGTTGTTGGAACAAGAAAATATCGGTAGTATGGACATGGTCATCACGGTAACCGGAGAGGAGGAATTGAACATTCTCTCCTGCCTGTTGGCCAAACGGCTGGGGGCTTACAAGACCCTGGCCCGAATCAATAAATTTGCCTATATGTCGCTGGTCCAGACCGTTGGCATCGACCATATCGTCAGCACCAGGCTGGCGGCCATTTATTCCATTTTGCACTACATCCGTCGGGGGCGAGTTCTTTCCATTGTCTCTCTTAAAGGCGAACAGGCGGAAGTCTTGGAGGCGATTGCGCTGGAAACCTCTGATATCGTCGGCACTCCGTTGCGGGAACTAAAATTCCCGGCTGGGGCCCTGATTCTATGTATTCTGCGTGGCGAGGAAGTCATCATCCCTACCGGCGATTCCGTCATCCAACCACAGGATCGGATCATGATTCTGTCCACCCGGAAGAATATCCCGCTGGTCGAAAAGTCTTTAATGGTTAAACTGGAGTATTTCTAGGATGCGCTGGCGATATATTTTGCACATTATTGGCGCGCTGATCATCTGTATCGGCCTGAGCATGCTCTTGCCGCTGGGTTTCTCCGTGTACTATTGGGACCAGGGCTTAGTGCCCTTGCTCCAGGCCATGATGGTCACCGTGATCATCGGGTTATCGTTAGCTATTGCCTTCAGAAATGCTAATTCCAAAGGATTTGTCAGTCACCGCGAGGGCATGGCGATCACGGCCCTGGGCTGGCTGGCAGCCGGCAGTTTCGGGGCCTTGCCCTTTCTCTTCGGCGGGGTCTTTTCACATCCGGTGGATTGTCTTTTCGAGTCCTTCTCCGGTTTCACCACTACCGGAGCCTCGGTCCTGACCGACATCGAAATGGTTCCCAAAGGCCTGCTGTTCTGGCGCAGTCTGACCCATTGGCTGGGCGGCATGGGGATCATTGTTTTATCGCTGGCGATCCTGCCGTTTTTGGGCGTTGGCGGCATGCAGCTTTACAAGGCCGAGGTGCCGGGTCCGGTCCCGGATAAACTCACGCCCCGGATCAAGGACACCGCCATGCTCCTGTGGCAGGTATATCTGCTGTTTTCCCTGGTCGAGGCCGTCTTGCTGATGTTTGGGGGCATGACCCTGTTTGACGCCCTTTGTCATACCTTCGGGACCATGGCCACTGGCGGCTTTTCTACTAAAAATGCCTCCATTGCCTACTACGATAGCGCCTACATCCAAACGGTGATCACCATTTTCATGCTGATTGCGGGGATCAACTTTTCCCTGCACCTCCAGCTTCTCCGGGGCAAGCCGTTAATTATGTGGCGAAATCCTGAATGCCGTTTTTTCTTAGGGCTGTTCCTGATCTTTGGCCTCGTCACCGCTCTTAGCGTTTACCAGGCTAATTATCCGTCCCTGGGGCAAGCCGTGCAATATGCTTCCTTTCAGGTGGCCTCCATCCTCACTACCACCGGCTACGCCACCGCCGATTACGAGCTCTGGCCCTCGCTGCCCCAATATCTCTTGCTGCTCTGTATGTTTATCGGGGGTTCGGCCGGTTCTACCGCAGGCGGGATGAAATGCATGCGCATCCTGCTGTTACTTAAACAATCTTATCAGGAACTCATCCGGGTTATCCACCCGCGGGCGGTAATTACGGTCAAACTCGGCAAGCAGGTGGTCCCCCCCGATGTCCTAAACGGTATCTGGAGCTTTTTTATCCTCTGGCTGGGGCTGCTGATTCTTTCGATTTTTCTGGTCGCGGCCACCGGCGTGGACCTAGTCACTTCGTTTGCCTCGGTCCTGGCCTGTATCGGCAACATCGGCCCAGGTATCGGCGGGGTCGGCCCCACCGATAACTACGCCATGATCCCCACCTTTGCCAAGTGGGTGCTGATGTGGTGTATGCTTCTGGGCCGTCTGGAAATCTTCACCGTCATCATCCTGTTTGTCCCGGAATTCTATCGCAAGTAAACTAGAGCTAAATAGAGAATCCTGATAATTGAGGAAGGCCTAAAGAGCCGGGTAGGGCAGTTGGGGACAGGGGTCGGATCAAGCACCCTGAGGAATTTCCAAATTATTCACTTACTTTTTTCTGTGGGGAGGCGCAAGGAAAAATAGATCTCACCTTCTCCGGCTAATGATCCGCCTTGAACGAGGGCATCGTCCGTCTGATTAGCCGGTGGAGGGCAGGGGTACTTGCACAAGAGGCTATCGATGCCGCTAACCATAGTAACAACATAAATTTTAACCAGATCGATTTCATCGGTTATACCAGGATGCGTTAAAAAAGTGAAAAATCGGAAAAATTTAGCTTTTCGTGGGGGGGCAGGGTTACCCCGCCCCTACGAGGCGTTTAATTGAACCGTATTGCCCTCAATCATGCTTTCGAATAAGGGGGTAATTTAAAAATTAGTCATTGTGCCTAACCAGGGACGCATGCCCGTTTTGGCGGAGGCAGGCCCTGGCAGGATTGTTCATGGTGAAGGTCTTACTGGCATTGGTCCTAAATCTGACTGGCCACAAAGGACAACTTTAAACAACCTTAAAGTGCTAACCGTAGAGCGCCGGAGGCGGAGCCCGAATAAGGCGTCTCGGTCATTTCATAGACAAAGTAAAGTCTCAGGCTATTATAATATTTATAGTAGAACGTCGGCATAAAGGTTGCCAGGCCAAAAGCCGGCGGTAAGGCCCCGAGCATACCGCGTCGCTTAAGCCCGCGGCGACGTGAAACTGGCTGGCTATGATGCAGTCTATTTGTTTGCCAAAAAGCTCCTGCCAGTTATCCATGGCTTGACCTGCCTTTCGGGCCTTGCCTAAGCCGTGCGATTGGCACTGGCTCGCTCCATGCCGGAGGCGAAGCGAAATACATTTCTTGAGGGGTTGAACAAAACCGCGCGCCGCCTGCTATCCTCAGTTGGTCCAAAAATCTAAAATATATGGGAATATGGCGGAGGGAGTAGGATTCGAACCTACGGACCTTGCGGTCAGCGGTTTTCAAGACCGCCGCCTTAAACCACTCGGCCATCCCTCCATAATTTGATTTTAACCGTTACTGTTTAACCCTGTCAACTTGTTCCCGAAACTACCGGTTCAACTCTGATCGCAGTCAGGGTTAAGGCCAAAATTTAGTTTGATACCGTCAACCCGGGGACCTGGGGTGTTCAGGGATTATCAGGGGCTAGCCCAAGTTTACCCAAATAGGCCCTAAAGTTGGACAAAAGTTAAAGAAACAGGGTTTTTCACAAACGTATCTAGTTGATTTTACGATTGTGCTATTGTGAGATCTAGCTGTAGCGGTAGAAAATGATATTATATATCATTAGTGTCCGGCACAAAAATTGAGTAGGGGCCTTTGGTTATTGCTAGAGTATGGAGGACGTTTTTTAGGGCAAATTATTTCCCAAAGGTTAGCGCGCTCCATCAACTTGGTTTGAAACAATCGGGAAA
>MUKC01000088.1 GCA_002049795.1 Desulfobacca sp. 4484_104
ATACGGAGATTCTTTTCATATTGATATTTTTGATAGATGTAATCTAATATAGCGAGCACTATTAAGCCCAAACAGACGCGCCAAAATAATGTTCCGGCCACCCTGAACATGAAACTTAAGATCTGAGTTACTTCTTTATCAAGTAGCGGAAACAGCTGTATAAGTTCAGTTTTAAGAGTAATATATGCAATACTGCCGATGATAGTGACTTTAAGCAGAGATTTAAACAATTCTACCAAGCAATTAAGTGAAAACAGACGTTTTATTCCATTTAAAGGATTAAGTTTAGAAAAATTGAAACGAATACTCTTTAAGGAAAACAAGATTAAGTTTAGAAAAATTGAAACGAATACTCTTTAAGGAAAACAAGACTCCTACTTGGAGATAATTACTTAAAATGGCTACCAGGCATAAGGAGAGCATTATCGGAGCTAGCATATAGGCGCTGGTCAGGGTAATCTGGCTAAAAATCTTATGGACTTCAGCAGGATTAAGGTGGGTGGTGCCCACCTGGGTAAACCAATGTTGGAACATATTGGTTATTTGCTGATACATACTGGTGCCCCAAATAGTCAGAGCGCCAAACCCGGTGAGCAATACCATCGCGGTGTTGAGCTCTCGGCTTTTGGCTACCTGTCCTTCCGCGCGGGCTTTTTGCCGACGTTTAGGAGTGGCAGGTTCGGTGCGGTCTTGATATCCTTTATCACCCATCTAGCTAGCCGTTGATCGTCAACATTACTCGATTCAGGACCGACCCCAGCCCCTGGAATTGACTCACTAGGTAAGGAGTGAGCAAGGGCAGGGTTATTGATAGCAAAAGCAATCCTAAACCGATGGTTAGGGGAAAACTGATAAACAAGATTTGAACCTGTGGCACCGTCTTCGCTACCAAACCCAGGGCTACTTGAATAAGAAATAGAGCTACCATAATCGGGGCCAATAGCTTTACCGCGAGAACGAACATCTGACTTCCTAAGCGAATAATGGCTTGCGGAAGTTTGAGGAAGCCAGCCAACGGCGCTCCCATGGGAATTTGCACGAAACTGTCCACCAAAGCCCTCAGGATCAGGTGATGACCATTAATTACTAAGAAAAGCACTAATGCTGCTAAGTAGAGGAAATCAGCTAATAAAGGGATCTGTCCCTGAGCTTGGGGATCGATCAGGGTTACCATGCCGAATCCCATCTGGATGCCTACCAGTCCGCCAGCCATTTTTATGCCTTCAAAAACAAAGCTTACTATCAACCAGAAGGTCAGTCCTAACATCAATTCGCTAAACAGGATGCCCACGCCTGCCCAGATTGAGGCCGGGAATGGGGGTAAATAACCCTGGACTACCGGGGTAAGCAGCAAGGAGATGACTAATATCGTGCCCACTTTAATAGCGATGGGGATCATACGATTATTCCAGATCGGTAAGAAAAATAAAAAGACACTGACTCGCATGAGCACCAGGACCAAACTTTGAAAATTAGCTAGCAGCCAAGCTACTTGAGTGCCGGTCATTGGATATATCTTGGGATATTGTTATATAAAGTGATCGTATAAGAGATTAACTGATTCATAATCCAAGGCAAAAAAAGCAATAAACCAACAAATACTGCGCAAATCTTGGGGATAAAGGTTAGTGTCATTTCCTGAATCTGGGTGGCCGATTGGATTACACTAATTACTATGCCTACCATTAGGCCGATTCCCAGAATCGGTAGTGAGATGATTAAGGTAATGCGGATGGCCTCTGTCGCGATCCCCATGACCAATTCTTGAGTCACAGTTTATCTCCTAATTAAAACTTCTTACTAAAGAGCCAATAATTAAATTCCAACCATCAACTAAGACAAAAAGAAGAACTTTAAAAACTAAAGAGATCATTACCGGAGGTAACATCATCATGCCCATGGAAAGCAACACACTGGCCACTACCATATCGATGACCAGAAAAGGCATATAGAGCAAGAAGCCGATTTCAAAGGCGGTCTTAAGTTCGCTGGTCATGAAAGCGGGAATCAGGGCGCTGATGGGAACATCTTGCAGAGAATGGGGACGAGGCATCTTCATGACCGAGATGAATAAGGAAAGGTCTTTTTCCCGAGTCTGTTTAAACATAAACCGGCGCAATGGAACTGCCGCCTTCTGCAAGGCATCTTCCGGTCCCAAACGCTTTTCCATGTAAGGTTGGATTGCCTGTTGATGGATGTCTTGCCACACCGGCGCCATGATAAAAAAGGTTAGAAACAGGGCTAAGGCAATCAGCACCTGGTTAGGTGGCATCTGCTGGGTACCCAGGGCATGTCTAAGAAAGGAAAACACTATTATTAAGCGAGTGAACGAAGTCACCATCACCATAAAGGCCGGGGCCAAGGAGAGTACGGTAAGCAAAAAAAGAATCTGTAAGGATAGACTCAGACTGGCCGGATCTTGGGCTGGGGCGATTCCTAACTGTAGGGAAGGGAACATCAATTCTTGAGCCGCCGCCGCGGGGACTAGGCACAGAACCCAGGTTAACCCTAAAATTAGTAAGCTCAGCAACCTGTTGTGCTTTTTAGTAGGGCTAACCATGACGGCTCTCTAGGCTGGGTAAGAATCCGAACTTTTCCTGGGCATTATTCAGCTTCGTGGGTGCGGTTATCCTGGAGGTCGGGCCCATAATTTCTGGTTCGGCCCTTAACGGCGTGAGGAGGGTCAAATTTTCCGGGCCACTGGCCAGGAGTAATTGCTGTCCCGCTACTTCCACCAGAATCAGTGTTTTTTTAGGCTCAAGATAATGGGTGGCTAATACCTGAATAACTCGGTTAGAACACGATCTAATATTACCCCGCCAAGGTTTTCGGAGTATATGACAGGTGAGCAGCAGGACCCCCAGTAAACAACCCAAGACTCCGAAAACCTTAATAATCTGAGTTCCGAAGGCAGGAAACTGGGCCGTTTCCGCGGCTAGCTGACCCGATACGGCCGAGACCGCCAAGCACTCGTCACTACTCAGCCATCCGACCCAACCTATCAGAAAGAAGAATAAATTCTGCCAACTGAAAAAGCGGCCCATTGTAATCCTCTTAGCTTAATTGTTTGATACGTTCCATGGGGCTGATGATATCAGTAAGGCGGATACCAAATTTTTCGTTTACCACCACTACCTCGCCCCGGGCGATAAGTTTTTGATTGATTAAAATTTCTAAGGGCTCACCGGCTAATTTATTTAGTTCAATTACTGATCCCTGACCTAACTGCAAGAGATCATTTATGATCATTCTGGTGCGGCCCAGTTCTACGGAAATTTCCAAGGGTATATCTAGCAGGAGAGCCAGATTAGGGGAGTCTTTGGAAGTCTGCGGCTTCTCTGAATCACGGTCTCCGGGAGGATTTGCTATCTTTGATTTTGGTGGTTGGGGAATATCAGTAGTGGGGCCTGGCTCAGATAAGCCCGCATCCCAATTAAAATCATTTACTTCGGAAGATTGCATTTCAGATGACATGGTTGTTTCCTTCTCCTGGTAATTTATTGAGGATAGAGCAAATTATTAACCTTGAAGGCTTTGCTTTGATTGCTTAAACCGGCTGAACCGATAAATTTATTGACTCCCTCTACTTGGGCACAAATGGGATCAGTCACTTTTTTGTCCAGCAGGATAATATCCCCAGGCTTCAAATCCAAAAGTCTTCGAGCTGTTAAGGTTGTAGTTCCCAATGGCACTATGACATTGACAGCTAGATCTTGGAGTTGATCTTTAATGCGTTCCGTCCAACGGCTATCGGCACCCAATTGTTCGCTTTGGAATCCTGAATAGAGTTTCCCTTTGATCGGTTCAATGGTAGAATACGGAATGCAGATAATGATGGCACCTTCCGTTTGATCAAGTTCTACCTTTAATCTAGTAACTACCACTATATCGTTAGGTGTCGCCACACCCACAAACATCGGATTAATCTCCGAGCGGACGTGGACTAAGTTTACCTGCTGAACCGGAGCCCAGGCTTTTTCCAGGTCAGTAAAGGCCATCAGAACTACTTTTTGAATTAACTGGCGCTCGACCGCGGTAAAGTCGCGGCCTTCGATCTTAAAGGCACGTTTGGCTGTCCCCCCTAGAAAACATTCAACAAAGGAAAACACCAGCTTACTATCCACTACCAAGACGCACTGGCCCCGTAGAGGTTCCATTTTATAGATGTGAAAGTGCTCATTGATTACCTCCAAGGTCGGCATCCGCCCTCGAATAATGCGTTCCTGCGAGGTAAAATCATAGCTGATAATCCCAATATCCTCATCGCTGGGCTCATCGGTTTCGGTGTCAACTTCGCCTTCCATCATGCCCTTGAGGAGGGCATCGACTTCGTCTTGAGATAAAACCTTAGTCATTCGGTCACCATAATGCCTAGGAGCTTATTGAGCCACGAATTCCAGGAAATAGGCCCCCATGACGGCTCGGCCGCCGGGCAGGGTTCGGAGCTTGGCGATAATTTCTTGACGCAAGGTCTGCTTCCCAGATAAAGTAGCCAGCTCGTCATAGGTTTTAGAAGATAACAGGAGAATGATGGCATCACGAATCTTGGGCAAGGATTTCTCGATTTCCTCACTGAAGTCCCGGTTAACCTCGAGATCAATCTTGACCTTGAGGTAGCGGCGTCCCCCTGGGTCGGCAAGATTGACCAAGAACGGTTCCAGGGCGATGGATTCACTTTTGCCGCTAATGGCCTCACCGCCCAGACTGCCATGAACGGCCGAAACTCCCTCCGATCCCCCGCTCTGCATATACTTGCTGTACGACCAATAACCGCCACCGACCAGGATAATACCTAGGACCGACAGGGCTAAGATTATGATTGATTTGGTTTTTTTCTTACTCGGGGTGATTTTCTGGCTGACGGGAGGTGTTTCTGCTTTGGCCATTTAAGCTGGCTCCTAATAATTCTGGATTGGTAATCTGAGGAGCAATCCTTGTGCCAGAAAAGGAAAAATGTTCCGTCGCTTATAATTGTTCAAAAATATTCGCATGATACATTGACCGAAGACTACTGCGGGAGCCGAAGCGGAGCGTCAAAGATCCTGGTAATTGTCAAAGAATTGACGTGGATGGCTGGGTAGATCAACAATTAACTGTATGCATTGACAAATTAGAATGTTTCCGGTGGAGCCGGGAGAGCAGCGGTGATAAGTAATAGCCCCCATGCTTTATCTAAAGACTAGACTTTTGTCCTGAAAAGTTTTCGATGATTCGTTACCTGCAAATTGCGCAAACAAGACTTGATGAGCTGATGGAGGCGATCTTTGCGGTCTCGGAGGAACATTACCAAGATTATGAGTTTGCGCCCCCGAGTTGAAGAGCGTAAAAATGTAACCGGTAGAGTATATTTTCTATAACCCCCGGGCGGGGCTTTATGGTAGATTAAAATCTAGGTGTGAAAAGTCTATACTTTAATTATTCTCTGGGAAGGCCCAACTAGAAATTCAAAATGACCCGCTTGGCGATTATTTCTGATTTGCATGGCAATCTGCCTGCCCTGGAAGCGGTTCTGGCCGATATTCAGAAGCAGGGCATTGCGGAAATCTATCATTTGGGAGACCTGGTAGGGTATAATCCATTTCCTAACGAAACCGTGGGCCTGGTGCGGGAGCGAGGTCTTACGGGCCTGACCGGCAATTATGACCGGGCGGTGAGCGATTCGGGACCGGAGGCCATCGCGACCTATCTCAATCCCAAAATCAGCCCCATGGCCTTAGATATCTATCACTGGACACTGGCGGAAGTAACGGCCGATACCCGGGCCTATCTGGCCGCTCTGCCGGAGCAGTTAACCCTAAAGGTCGATAACTGGCAGATATTGTTGACACATGGCAGCCCGCGGCACATTCGCGAGTATGTCCGTCCCCATCTGGCCGATAAGACCTTGAAGGAAATCCTGACCGGGGTAAAGGCCCAGATCGTGCTTACCGGCCATACTCATATTCCCTTGGTCCGCAATCTTAACGGCCAGTGGCTGATCAATCCGGGGAGCGTCGGTTTTCCCAAAGATGGCGATCCGCGGGCGTCTTATGCCATTTTAGAACTGGGCCAGACCCTGGGTATCACCATCCAGCGCGTAGCCTATGACCTTGAGCGGACGGCCCAGGCAATCGTCGCCCGGGGATTGCCCCAGCAGGCCGCTGAGACTTTGCGCCGCGGGCGGCGATAGAGTAGCTGGTTTTTGGTCACCATGGTAGATTTTTTGCCCAGCTTATTTGGAGCTATTGACATCCAGGCTGTTGCCCGCGCCCGCCCAGGTTGAAAACCTGGGCCACCAGTTTCTGATTAACTTGATCTTATTGCCGCGGATTAACCTAGGTGAGACGTAACATATGGTAATTTCCCAAAAAATTAAGGCTGCCATTGTGGGCTCGTCCTGGATCCGGCGCATGTTTGAAGAAGGGGCGGAGTTGAAGGCCCGCCTCGGCGCGGATCAGGTCTTTGACTTTACCCTGGGCAACCCGGATCTAGAGCCGCCGCCGGCCTTTAAAATGGCCCTGCAGGAAGCGGCCAGCGACCCTCAGCCCGGCTTACACCGCTATATGCCGAATGCCGGTTTGTTGGCGACCCGCCAGAGTTTGGCCCGCTACCTGGAAGAACTGCACGGGTTGCCTTTTACCGCCGACGACTTAATCATGACCTGCGGCGCGGCCGGGGGGATCAATGTCATCCTCAAGGCCCTGCTCGATCCCGGCGATGAGGTGATCATCCTGGCCCCATTTTTCCCGGAATATTTGTATTACATCGATAATCATGCCGGGGTGTGCCGGGTCGTGGAAACCAATGACCACTTCCAGCTAGCGCTGGAGCTCCTGGCTGCGGCTCTGAGTGCCAGGACCCGGGCGGTCCTGATCAATTCCCCCAATAATCCTACCGGCCAGATTTATAGCGCCGCCAGTCTGCGCGGCCTGGGGCAGTTGCTCGCCGAGCAGAGCCAACGGTATGGACGGCCGATTTATTTGATTAATGATGAGCCGTACCGCCGTTTGGTTTATGAGGGTTTGACCGTGCCCAGTGTGTTCGCGGCTTATCCACATACCTTGCTGGCCACCTCGTTTTCCAAAGACCTGTGTCTGCCGGGGGAGCGGATCGGCTACGTGGCTGTCAGCCCTCAAGCCCAGGGTCGCCACGAGTTGGTAAACGCCATGATTCTGGCTAATCGGATTCTAGGGTTTGTTAATGCCCCAGCCTTGATGCAGCGGCTGGTGGGCCGTCTGACCCATGAGGCGGTTGATCTGACGCCTTACCTAGAACGCCGGGAACGGTTCTGCCAGATTATGGCCGACGCCGGCTATGATCTGGTCAAGCCCCAAGGTGCCTTCTATCTTTTCCCCCGTAGTCCCTTGACGGATGATGTGGCTTTTATCCAGGAATTGAAGCGGGAGAATATCCTGGCGGTGCCTGGGCGTGGTTTTGGCCGGTCCGGTTATTTCCGACTGGCCTTCTGTGTTCCTCAATCAGTGATTGAGCGAGCTGCCGCGGGTTTTGCCCGCGCCCGGGCCCGGGTGGGGTAAGGCCCGATGTCCAGGCGAAGCCCTCTCCGCCAGCCGATACCGGTCGGCGAAGTGCTGCAAAAGATTCTAAAACCCGCAGATCTGCGTCTCACCGAGCAACGGGCCCGGATCCGTTGGGCGTGGGAACAGGCTGTCGCTGAGCAGTTTAAGGCACAGAGCCGGCTGGTGGATTATCAGCGCAAAATCCTCTGGATAGAGGTGCCCTCCAGCCTGTGGATGCAGGAGTTGCAATTTGTCAAGCCCCAGATCTTAGCAAATTTAAATGAATTGCTGGGGTCAGGGGTAGTCAACGACTTGCGTTTTAGAATAGGGACTGAAAAACAAGCTAAGTGTTGAATTTTACGTCATCCTCCCGCCAGGGGGGGAGTTTCCGGATGAAAGCAAATCATGGTTCAGGTCGGAAAATAACTGCAGGGGGGTGCCAGAACCTTGGCTTGCTAGAGATAAGGCTGGTGGTGTGCCAGTCCGGGAGGAAAATTACCGGTTAAATTGCGCTGACGGCAAAACACCGTAGAAAACGGATGATATTCGTGCTATAGTGGTCACCAATCTTTCCCGACCGCCCAACCGGAGGGGAGAGGCTGAGTTTTTTTACCTAGCACAGGAGGTCAAGTCAAATGAGCGACGCGGCTACCACGGCCCTGAATGAATTGCTGGCTGGAAATCAACGCTTTGTCCGCAACGAACCGGCAGCGCAGAATTTTATTGCCCGACGCCAAGAATTATTAGCCGGACAGCAGCCCTTTGCCATTGTCTTGGGTTGTTCTGACTCCCGGGTGCCACCGGAATTGCTATTCGACCAGGGTCTGGGCGACATCTTCGTGGTGCGCACCGCCGGCCAGGTCCTGGAGGCTACCACTATCGCCAGTATCGAATATGCCGTTGATCATCTGCATACCCCGCTTCTGATGATCCTGGGGCATGATAATTGCGGGGGAGTAACTGCCGCGGTGACGCACGATTGCCGGGGCGAGGGCAATATCGGAGTGTTATTCAGCAAAATACTCCCGTCCCTGGAACGCGCCCGGAAAATGGAGGTTCCGGCTTCAGAATTTATAGAGGCGGTGACAGACTTCAACCTGGATTATTTGGCCGAGCAGCTCTTCAGCGATAGTCCTATTATCAGGGCGGCGGTTACCGAAGGCCGCTGCCGGATGGTGGGGGCTAAATATTTCCTGGGCTCCGGTGAGGTCAAGATTCTGACCCCGAATTATCAGCCTTCGGATTGAATTCCTGGTAAGCCCTAAGAAAGATGTCTGTTCCCGGCGCGATCGCCCTGATTGCCATGCCCTGGCCGCTGTATGAACGGCCGTCCATCCAACTAGGGGCACTGAAGGCTTATGTGAACCGCCGGGCCCCAGATCTTCAGGTAGAGATCTTTCATCATTATGTGGCGGTAGGAGCCTGCTTAGGGATTGAGCTCTATCAGCAGATTGCTGCCGGCGGGCTGGAAACTGAATTCGCTTACGCCGCACTCCTTTACCCGGAACGGCGGGAGGCGTTAGCAGACGGTTGGCGTCGCCGCCATCCTGCGGGAAAAAAAATCTCCCTACCCGAAATTGCCAGTCGCCTGGCCCAGGCATACAAGGATTTACTGGAGCGGGTTGATTGGCAGCGGTTTGCCCTGGTGGGATTTTCGCACTGCACCTGGCAATTGACGGCCAGCATTTATGCCCTGCGTCAACTCAAGAGCCGGTATCCGGATTTGCTGGTAGTGCTGGGAGGCTCGGGCTGCGGGGGCGAGATGGGGGCCAGCCTGCTCCAAACCTTCCCCGAAATCGATTATATTGTCCGCGGCGAAGGAGAAGCGGCCCTCCTGGAGTTGGCTCAGGCCCTAATCTCAGGAAGTGCCCCTCGCCAATTTCATAACCCCAATATTCTTTGTTCAGGCCAGCCAGAATCGGCGGCGGACGGGGCTCCAACCCGGCTTGCGGAAAACCAGATTGCTGATCTGGACAGTTTACCGCTGCCCGATTACCGGCCTTATTTTCAGGAAATTGCCGAGCATCTGGGACCGGCTCCCTTTCTGGCGACGCTGCCGGTCGAGGGTTCCCGGGGGTGCTGGTGGCAGTCGGCCACCGGGCAGGGCTGTAAGTTCTGCAATCTCAATTTGCAGTGGCAGGGTTACCGGAGCAAGTCGCCAGGGCGTTTAATCCATGAAATCGACGCCTTGTCGTCCACTTACGGCTGTTTGGATTTTGCCTTGATGGATAATGTCCTGCCCCGTCGTGGGGTGCCGGAGTTCTGTCAGGGTCTGGCACACTTGCACCAGGACCTACGGATTTTCGTTGAACTCCGGGCCGGGTTGCCAGCCGATCAGTGGCTGCAACTTAGCCGGGCCGGCGTGCGCCAGGTGCAGATCGGTATTGAGGCCCTGAGCGCCAGCCTGTTGAAAAAAATGGGTAAAGGCACCACGGTGATGGATAATGTCTGGGCGCTGAAATGCTGTGCCGAGGCGGGCATTGCCGTCCATGCCAATCTGATCTACGATTTTCCGGGCGCCAGTGCCGAGGAAATTTCTGAAACCTTGCAGGTCCTGCCCTTTCTGATCTCCTATCCGCCGCTTACGCCGGTGCGGTTTTTTTTGGGAATCGGCAGCCCGCTTTATCGCCAGGCCGCGGCCGCAAGGTTAACGTTAACCGGGAATCATGCCGATTATAATATTATATGGCCCAAATCTCAGTTCCCGCATCTGAAATTGGTCAAACAAGGCTATCGGGTGAAGTCCAAAGCTTTACGCCCTTCCTGGCGCCCAGTGCTCCGGGCCCTGAAAGCTGGGGAGCGCCATTACCAGGCAGTGGCCAGCGCCTACCCCGGTAAGGCGCAGTTAAGCTGGCGGGAAGGCGGCGATTTCATCTTAATCAAACGCCTCAAACCCCGCCCGCCACATGAAAACTTCCGGCTGAAAGGGCGGTCGCGGGAGATTTATCTTTTCTGCCAGAGGCCCCGCGCCTTGAATAAAATTCAGCGACAATTCCCCAGTTTTTCCCAGGAACGATTGCTTACCTTTCTGAACGGATTGGTCAATCAACGCTTGATGTTTCGTTTATAAAGCTAAAAATCCTCCCATTGACTTGGTTATCTTAGATTATCTACTGCCCCGTCGGGACGGCTTTCAGGTTTTGGAACAACTGCGTCAGTTCGATCCCCAGGCCAAAGTTATCATGGCTTCCGGGTTCTTCGGCCAGGCGGAGATAGATCAGCTTCAGGCCGCGGGAGCCAGTGGATGGATTGAAAAGCCTTATAGAATCAACAAGTTAGAAGAGCGGATCAGGAAGGCCCTGGGGTAGGGGCAACGTTAAGCTGACCAGTAATGGCGGGCTTAGTTCGGGGGACAAAACACCTGAGCGCGGCCCCCGGACGGGACAGGTCGAAAACCTGGTGCCAGGCATCTCCCAGGAGTCGCTCACTGAACTGTTCGATCCAGCGCTGGTCTTCAAAATGGGAAAATATTAACCATAAGCGCGACGGCGGGAACTTGCGGCGGGGGGACAGGGTAAGGTCTTGGTCATGACAGGATTGCCCCCAAATCACCTGATCCGGCGCTCCCTGATAGTAAAATTTAAAGGGATAAATGGCAAAATAATAGACATAAACCAGATCCCCCGGCTCCAGATGGGCTTCCAGGTAGTCCACCAGGGGGTGAATTTCCTCCCGGTTGGCCTGAGGATGGAAGTTTTCCGGCCAGGTAGTCCAGGGGTTAATCCAGATTAGCAGCCCGGCTGCCAGGGCCACATTGAGCCAGATCTTTTTCTGCTCCCCGAGCCAGGCGGCTGCCGTCATAACTCCCGCTCCCACTACCAAATAGAGCAGCGGCGCACTATAAAGCATCAGGCGCACCCCGCCTGCCTGCGCCATAAAGGGATAGCGGTGCACAAAGGCCGCGCCCAGGGCCAGGACCAAAGGCCCCAGCCAATAGAGGAGCGCGCGCCAATGGGGACTGCGGCCCAGGTTATACCATCCCAGACCCAGAAAGCCCAGACCGACCAGCCATCGGGGCCAATCTCCCAAAAAATAGCCGAAATAGCGGGCCCACGATCCGGCCAGCCACCGAAGAAAGGCCGGCAGGCTGGCGAGATCAGGAAAATCCCGTTGCCAGTAGGCTACCAACTCCGGGTCGACCTGATAACGGAAAAACAGCAGGTAATAACCCAGAAAGGCCAGGGCCAAGCTGCCAAAGCTTAAGGCTACGTGCCCCCGCGTCGCGGGTAGCTCCCACCACAGCACGGCTGCGGCTGCCGGGAGAACAAAAATCAGCGGGTGAGAAAAACCCAGCCCGAAAATCATGGCCAGGGTGAAGGCCAGCCAGCCCCGTTGCCCCTGGTTTTGCAGCAATCGCTCCGCCCATACCAGGGCCAGTACCGCAAAAAAGGCATCGGCGCTGTACTGCTTAAGTTCTTTGGAGTAATAGACCAATCGGGGAGAAATAGCCACCAGGGCCAGGGCCAGCAGTCCGGCTCCGGGGGAGAGCAGTCGCCGGGCCAGCAGCCAGAATAGGACAAGTGTACCCACCCCGAACAGGCAGGAGGGCAGGCGCAACAGGGCTTCGCGCGGGTCGCCCAGTTGAGCCACGGCCCAGACGCACCAGAGATAAAGCGGCGGGGTGGATTTGCCTTCCTGAAGGACCTGGGCGGGATGCTCCTCCAGGGCGGCCAGGGCCACCCAGGCCTCGTCGGTCCAGAGATTGCGCTCACCCAGGCCGTAGCACCGGAAAAACAGGCCCAGGGCCAAAATTAATCCGAGCACGGGCAGCAGCCGGGAGGTTTTCAAAGGTGCAGCCGAAACCATGTTTTCCCTATGATTTTTCTATTAAATGACTTTATAATAACATTGGAGGGCAAGGAGACTGGAACAAAAAATTTAAGTGGTCAGGAGTCAGTTATCAGTGATCAGTAAGATAAGCAAATTTTTAGGGTTATAGTTAAGACCTGGCCGGGGCGATTATAGCCCTTTAATGGATAAGTATCTATTTTTACTGGCAACTAGCAACTGGCAACTGAACACTCAATCAACAATTAACCCGAAGGTGAGACTTACTTGTCCTGATGATGAATTCTGCCTCGTCAATTAATTGGCCGCCGGCGCTGCAACTGGGAGATGTGGTGGCGGTAGCGGCCCCGGCCAGCCCGGTGGCCCCGGAGCCGTTTCGGGCCGGGGTCCGCTGGCTGCAAGAGTGGGGCTTCCGGGTTTATCAGCGTCTGAACCTGGTAACCTTTCACGGCCCTACCGTAGCTCACCTGGGAGAGCTGACCCCGGCGGCTCGGACCAGCCTGCGGGTGGCGCTGACCGCTAATGAACCTCTAAATCTGCATTTTACCGGGCTGACGGTTTTATGTCCGGGCCAGGCCCAGGGGCCGTTGTTGGGCGGCAATTTGACCACCTTATGCCATCTGATCGGCACCCCGTTTGCGCCGCAACTCGCCGGGCATGTGCTGTTCTTGGAAGACCACCATGAGGCCCGCTACCGGATCGACCGTTTGTTGCATCACCTGAGGCTGTCCGGCCTGTTGCAGGAGGTGGCGGCGGTAGTGTTGGGGAGTTTTACTCGCTGCGGTCCGGTCGAGCCGCTGTTAGAAATCTTCGGCGCTGCCCTGGCCCCGCTTCGGATTCCGGTGTTAGCAGGTTTGCCAGTGGGCCATCAGCCTGACAATCATACCCTGCCCATCGGGGCCTGGGCTGTAGTTAATACTCAAACCGGAAGTTTACGGATCGAGGGCTAATGATTTAATGAGAGGGTTTAACCATGGGGGAATGGTCACAACTGCTTTGGGAGCTTGAGAAATTACTGTTGGCCGGGCTGATCGGCGGCTGCATCGGCTTTGAACGGGAGTCGCACGGGCAAGCCGCGGGACTGAGAACCAATATTCTGGTCTGCCTGGGTTCCTGTCTGATGATGATGCTCTCCATGCACATGGAAGAAATCTTCCGACATCTGACGGACAACTCCGTAGTCCGCTTGGACCCGGCCCGGATTGCCTCGTATGCCATTGCCAGTATGGGCTTTCTGGGCGCCGGAGCCATCATTACCGGCCGCGGTTCCGTGCGGGGCTTAACTACGGCTGCAGGTCTGTGGCTGGTCACCGGCCTCGGCCTGACCATTGGCGCCGGATATCTGATGCCCGCCGTATTTTGCACCTTTATTAGCTTAATTGTCCTGTTCGGATTCCGTCTAATCAAATCTATTCTACCCCACGAAGAGCATACCCTGTTAACCTTAAAATTTGGCCGCATGGCGAAACCACTCAATCAGATAAAGGCAATTCTGTCCGCATATCAGATCCTGATCAATTTCGTTAACTATACCGCGGAGCTGACCACTGACTCGGTGACCTATCGTCTGCGCTTGCAGAGCAAAGAAGATATTCCCTGGGGACAAATTATCAAACAGTTGTCAGAGTTGAAATGGCTGCAAGAAATCCATTGGGAAGAAGGGGAGGTGCCGTAAGGGTCAAAAAGGCTGCCTGGTTTCCACCCGGAAACTGCCCCGCCCCTGGTGGAAGGGAACTTAAATTTTAACATCCTGAGATTATATGATATTTTTCACTACACGCTTATGCTTCCCCGTAAAGGGCGAGGAGAACACTGGATTCCGACTACATACTACTTAACTCTTGGGTATCATTGGTGATATTCATGTCAGATAGGCATGTAGGCCGGGCAGCAGAAAGCTCACCCCGAAATAGGTAAATAGTACCGCCAGGAAGCCAACTACTGCCAGGAGGGCGATGCGCTTGCCTTGCCAGCCTCTGACCAGGCGGGCATGGAGCAGGGCGGCGTAGATCAGCCAGGTGATCAGCGACCAAGTTTCCTTGGGGTCCCAGCTCCAGTAGCTGCCCCAGGCCGCTTCGGCCCACACCGCGCCGGTGAGAATCCCCAGGGTGAGCATAAAAAACCCGACCATAATGGTCCGATAGATCAGGTGGGCTAATTCTGCTGGCGGCGGCAGCGGCTCACCCTCGAATTTGCGGGGCTGGGGTTGTCGGGTCCGGATCAAGTAAAGCAAGGCCGCGCCGAAACCCAGGGCAAAGGCGGCGTAACTCAGAAAGCAGGTGATGACGTGAATTTCCAGCCAGTTGCTTCTCAGGGCCGGGATCAGCGGGGTAATCTGGCTGTCGACGCCGCCCAGCGAGGCATAGGCCAGCAACAGGAAGGCCAGCGTGGCGATCAAAGTCCCTAAATATGACCTAATCTGCCGCCAAAAAACCAGACAGGCGATGCATACCAAAGACCAGGAGCAGAATATCAAGGATTCGTAAAAATTTGACAAGGGGGCATGGCCGATCCCCAGTTGATAAGACTCGATCCAGCGGTAAATCAGGGCCCCGGTGTGACCGCCCCAGCCCAGGACCAGAGCGCCGCGGGCCAGTCCCTCCAGACGGGGACGCTGGAAGATGGCGCCGATCAGCAAAAGCAGCGCCGCCGCAAAATAAATTATGGTTACCAATCCTAGGAGATGCCCGCTCATGGCCCTGTTCCTTTTTCCAGTCTGCGCTGGAGCCGGGTTAATCGGCGCTGGAAGGCTTCCTTATTGCGGACCCCACTGCCATAGACCTGGATGCGCCAACCGCTTTGGGAATCCGGCTGCAAAGCCACCGCCCAGCGTTGTCGCGGGGTGAAGAAGGCCAACCAGAAGCCGGGCAGCAACAGAATAAACCCGGCATAAGCCCACCAGACGCCGGGATCCTTTTTCACCATTAACCCCGAGGCATACCGGGTGCGCATCTCGGCCAGGGTAAAGCGGTGCGGCCCCGGTTGCTCCTCCATGTCTGCCGGGGGGTTCTGCACCACCCAAAAGATCGCCGGATGCCCCGGACCATTTTTGTAGGCCATGAGCAAGGCCGGGCCTAATCCCTGGAAATCTTTCTCAATCCGCAAGATCATCACCGAAGCCTCGCCGCCGGGCAGGTTTACCTTGGTGCGCCAGGGGACCTCCAGCTGGGTGCAAAGATTGCCATGACAGACATTTAAGCGGATCGGACCGGCCGGCACGGTCTGGTAGCTGGCCTGATAGAAGGTCAAGCCGCCAAATTTTAAAGGTTCATTCACCCGACTGATACCTTTAAAGACCTCGCGACCGGCCTGGATAAAACTGAGGTCGGAGCGATATTCCCGGGGCGTGCCGTCGGGATAAGATAATACCTGGAATTTGTTGAGCTGCACCGAAAAATCTAGTGGTCGGCTCTCTTGGTGCCCCGGCAGCTCCAGATGGTTTACGGCCTCGCCTTCGGCAATCAGCATGTGCCCCTGGAAACCCCAAATCATGCCGATCAGGCCGCCCAGGATAATTAAAACGATGCTCAGGTGGATCAGGTAGGGTCCCAGATAGCCCCGACGCCCGCGGAAAATCAGATACCACTGGGTTTCCCCCTCGGGATGCACCTTAATTGGTCCCAGAACCTGGCGCAGACAGCTTTCCAACCGGGGTCGGGGGTCGGTCGGCTTACCTGGCCAATGAATCTCAAGGCGGGCGGGCAAATTCTGATAGCGCTCCAGTTGGAGGGGCTGTTTAACCCGCCGCAGGGTATCGGGCAGACGACGGCTGGAACAGACGAGCAGATTGACCAGCAACAGGCCGAGCAGGGCCAAAAACCAGGGACTCTGATAGACCGTGCTCAGTCCCAGCCACCAGATCAACCTCCCCAGCCGCGGACCGAAGCGGCTGAGATAAAAGGCATATTTTTCTCCCTGGGGCAAGAGCGTGCCGATCAGGGAGGCCGCCGCCAGCAGCAATAACAGTATCAGGGCCAAGCGGATGGAGGATAAATTGGTCCAGCACTTCTGGAGCAAATTTTGCGGAGCTTGGGCGGCAGGATAACCATGATTATTTTACATTAAGCATCGTTAATTAGAATTCAGGACAGTGCGGTTACACCGCCAGGTGCC